>JAKSNT010000003.1 GCA_024399575.1 Paludibacteraceae bacterium | reverse complement strand
TGCAGGGCGTGGATGGTTGCACGAAGGACCTGGCGAGGTTGTCGTTCGTGGTGCCTCGGGGGTATTGGCTCTATATCGACAGCGAGGCGTTGTTTGGGGGGAAGAGGATTAACCCCGCAGCGGAACTGCGGGGCACAAGGGCTATAAAACCCACAGCGGAACAGCAAGGCGCAGAGGTTGGAGAACAGCGGGGCACAGGGGCTATAAAACCCGCAGCGGAACAGCGGGGCGCAGGGGTTGGAGAACAGCGGGGCATAGGGGCTATAAAACCCGCAGCGGAACAGCAAGGCGCAGGGGCAGACGTAGAGACCCAGCATGCCACGTTACTACAGAATGTCGTTTATGAAGAGACCTACAAAGGCATCCCATATACGGCAATCGTCGATGCCCTCGAAACCCTCTATGGCGGAAAGCCGGAACACGGCAACCGCAACACGCAAATCTTCTCGATGGCATGTATGCTCCGCTCTATCTGCAACGACGACCCACAGTGGATTGCCAAGATCCTCCCAAACTACGGCGAGAACGAGCAACGCTGGATGGCGACAATCAAGAGTGCCTGCAGCCGCAACCAGGTACGCAACATCCCCAACCTGATGCTGAAGGCGATTGAGATGGCGAGGGTTAACCTTGCGGCGGAACAGCGGGACACGGGGGCTATTAAACCCGCAGCGGAACTGCGGGGTACAGGGGCAGCGGAACTGCGGGGCACAGGGGCTGGGGCGGAACTGCGAGGCGCGGTGGCAGATCCCGACAAGCCACCTCGGATGCCCGAGAAACTGCCGAAACTGATAAGGCACCTTATCAAGAACGTGCCTGAGGTCTGCCGTCCTTCGGTTGCTCATGGTGTCTTCCCTGCACTCGCCACCCACCTCTCGGAGGTAAATTTCCGTCTGATAGACGGCACGAAGAAGGAGGCAACCTTCATGTGCGTGAACATGGCACGACAGTCGTCAGGAAAAGCCTCGGTCAACAAGCCGATAGAATACATCATGGCGGACATCAAGGAGCGTGATGACATCAACCGCAGACGCGAACAGGAGTGGAAAGACTCGGTAGGCACAAAAGGCTCGAACAAGGAGAAACCTAAACGTCCAGAGGATTTGTGTGTTCAGATGCTCGTGACAGACATGACCAACGCTGCCTTCGTGCAGCGACTGAAAGACGCCAACGGCAAGTATATCTACACTAACCTTGAGGAGCTTGACCTGCTTAAGCAGCTGCAGACAAACGGCACAAAAGACGTTGGTAAAATCATCTGCCTATGCTTCGACAACGGCACGTATGGTCAAGAGCGTGTTGGCTTGCAATCCATAACTGCCTTGCTGCCTCTGCGCTGGAATTGGAATGCCTCTTCTACAATCGAGAAGGGTCGTGACTTCTTCCGCAATCGTCTGATAGACGGTACGCTCTCCCGTGTGAATTTCTGCACGATAATCAATGATGAGTCGAAAGAGTTCAAGTACGGCGACTACGATGAGCAGTATGCGGCAGAGTTGAAACCTTACATCACAAACCTGAACCTCTGCAAAGGCGAAGTCTCATGCCCGCAAGCCCTGACAATGGCAAAACGCCTGCAGCAGAAATGCACCGAGATAGCCCTGCAGACCGAGGATGTTATATATCAAGAGTTCGCCTATCGTGCTGTAACTATTGCATATATGAAGGCAATGGTGCTCTACATCGCCAACGACATGACTTGGGATAAGTCGATAGACGAGTTTTGCGAATGGTCGTTGGATTACGACCTATGGTGCAAGAACTACTTCTTTGGCGAGGCTATTCAGGATGCACGCACCGACTCACGTCCAAGGAAGAAGACTGGTAGGGTGAACATGCTGACACATCTGCCTGACGTCTTCTCGCTGCCAGATGCACAACAGATGAGGAAACAGGCTAATTTAGAGGTTGAAGGAACTAAACACATGCTTTCAGTATGGGCTCACCGAGGGTACATATCTTTCAACGACGAAACGGAAATGTACGAGAAGACTGACAAATACAAGCGAGGGGCATAATATAACGCCCCCTCGTTTGTATCAATTATTTCAATTATCTCAATCAGAATCCTGCCGATAATTTATTTAATGAATTTATTTCAGAAGTCCATGCCCATCTCCTCATCGCCGCCCATGTCGTCCTGCGTCTGGTTGCTACGTTTCTTCATTTTCTGGTCGGTATTGCCGTTTCCGAAGTTGTAGGTCAGTGTGAGCTTGAAGTTGGTTCCATGAGGCATGTGTGCCTGATATTGCCAGAAGTTGTCGCCCCAGGTGGTTGTCGCCCATTTTCGGGAGTTGAGGATGTCGCGGATGGAGAGGGCGAGGTTCAGTTTCTTGTCGAGGAAACTCTTGCGGAAGCCAAAGTCGAGCGTGTATTGGTCGGTGCTCTTACCCTGTGCGACAAGGTTCGATGAACGGTATTGACCTGTCAGCTGCGCTGTCATGCCGTAAGGGATGAGGAAGTTCAGCATGACACGTATGCTCCACGAGAAACTGTTGGTCTTAGCATAGAGCAGTACGGGGTCGCCATTGCCATAGACATCGTAATAGACGTCAGCCATGTTCGAGAAATAGCCGTTGAGGGTGGTGGTCATGTTCACCCAGTTGGCGAATTTGTTCTTCCCGACAATCTCAAGACCTGCCGATTGGCGTTTTGCTACATTCTCGAATGTAGAGTTCATCACGCCGAGGTCGTCAAGGAAACGGACTCGCTCGATGCAGTAGTCCGAGAAACGGTAGTATGCCGATATGGAGAGCATGTGGAAATCCCACGACTTGATATAGTTCAGTTCGACTGCCGATGATATTTCGGGTGAGAGATAAGGGTTGCCGAACTGGACGTTGGTCGAGTCGCTCACGTCGCGGAACGAGTTAAGCTGGCGGCCGCGCGGACGGTTGATGCGGCGGGTGTAGTTCGCCTGAAGTTCGTGTCCCTTGCCGAAGTCGTAGGAGAGGAAGACTGTAGGGTATAGCTTGAAATAGGATGTGTCGGTACGCGAATAGGCACCATTCTCGGCATCACGGGTCATGACACGGGTGTTGGTGTATTCGCCACGGAGGCCTGCCGAGAAGCTGAAGCCTCCGAACTTGGCTCCGTATGTGGCGTAAAGGGCTGCAATCCATTCGTTATATGAGAAATCGTTGTATTGCTGCAGGACGGAGTCTGTCCCTTCCATGTTCCATGTGCGGGAAGGCGAGAGGTGGTTGGTCCACGATGCGTAGGCTCCTGCCTCGACCTTCATGTTGTCCTTAATCTTCTGTGTATAGTCTGACTTGAAGGTGGCACCGAGGCGGCGGCCGTCCCTGCGCTGTATCTGCTGGTATTCGGCAGCTCGCCAGCCATAGTCGCGTATCTGGTTATAGTTGTAGTCGCCTGAGTTCGAGAAATAGGAGTATTCCACTGAGGTGCGGACTTCAGAGCCTTTGTGGTCTATTTCGTAGAGATGTTCGAGCGAGACGTTATACGACGGACGTGAACCGAGGTTGCTGTTAACCCTACGGTAAATGGAGGTGTCCATTATGCCCCAGAGGACGTCGGTATAGCTGTTTGTGTTCTCTGAGCCCATCCTGCCGAAATGCATGGTTCCGGACACCGACAGCGTGTTCTTGTCGTTGAGGTGGAAGTCGAGCCCCGTGCGGGCAAATACGCCCCATCCCTTGTTGAAGCCGAGTCCGTCATTGCGGAGGAACGACAGAGTGTCCTGCTGGTTGGTATTAGGGGCGAACTGGTAGCGGTCGGTGATATTCTGCATGTTGAATTTGTGCCAGTTGAAGCCTGCGTTTATGTAGAAATCGACCACCTTGTGGTTGAGGTTGAAATTGGCGCTCACGTTGGCACCTGGCATCTTGTTGGTGTTGATAGAGCCGGCACCCGACACCGAACCGTAATAGCCCATGGCGCGGTCCTTCTTGAGCACGATGTTAATGATACCTGCTGTACCTTCAGGATTGAACTTGGCAGAAGGATTGGTTATCAATTCGATAGACTCGATACTGCCGGCTGGCATCTGCTGGAGAATCTGTGCGCGGTTCTCCTCGTTGAGACCAGACGGACGGCCGTTGATCCATATCTCGACATTGGTGCTGTTGCGGAGCGAGACTTCACCGTCCTGATCGACATCTACCGAAGGGACGTTTTCGAGAATGTCGGTCGCCGAAGCACCGGCAGCGGCTACGTTGGCATCAACGTTATAGACCTTTTTGTCGATGTCGAAACGCATCTGCGATGCCTGACCCATCACCTCGATTTCGCCAAGCACCTGTGCGTCCTCAGCCATAGTGATTGTACCAAGGTTTATGACATCCTTCAGGGATGAAACCTTGAAAGATTTGCTGATGGTCTTGTACCCCATGAACGAAAATTCGGCGACATACTTGCCTGCAGCGAGTTTGTCGATATTAAAACGTCCGTTGTCGTCGGAAACGGCACCTGTGATGTTGACCTTTTCGCCCTGTATACGAATAGCAATGGTCACATATGAAATAGGAGTACCTTCGCCATCACGGACGACACCTTTGACTACAGCAGCGTGGAGAAAAGGTGAGGCAAGAAGCAGAAGAGCAAAAAACAATAGCTTTTTCATTGTTTATCAATCAAATATTTTATTGCAATATCATATCCGTCCAAGCCAAAACCTATGACCGAACCAACGGCGGATTTCGAGAGCAGCGAGACGTGCCGGAGCTCTTCGCGCGCAAGGATGTTGGAAATGTGCACTTCGACCACTGGTGCGGAACATGCTGCCACCGCATCGGCTATGGCTACCGAAGTGTGAGTATAGCCACCAGCATTGAGGACAATCCCGTCGCATCCGTCAGCTTGCTGTATGAAGTCAATAAGTTCGCCCTCGACATTCGACTGCCGGTATGTGATAGAGGCAGATGAGGAGTATCTCGCAACGAGCGAGTCGATGAAGGCAGACATATCTGTATGCCCATAGAGCGAAGGCTCGCGCTTGCCGACGAGATTGAGGTTCGGACCGTTGATTATGACTATTTTTTTCTTCATAAAGGTATGGCTGTAAAAAGCCTGCAAAGATACGTGTTTTTTTTGTCATGACAATGGAAAATATGGAAAAAATATGATTCATAACCAAAATTCAGTGTCTTTCATATTTGTATGGAAAATGTTTGGCAGTGTAAAAAAAAAGTTGTAATTTTGCAGGCTGAAAGTGCAGTAAGCATTGTCGAAAAAGAAATATCAAATATATATCTGATTATGAACACAATCAAAATCAGGCGGGGATTAGACATAAAGATTGGGGGCAAGGCCAAGGAGTCGATATACGGGACTGTATTGTCAAAGACTATAGGCATTGTGCCGGACGATTATGTGGGATTCACGCCAAAAATTGCAGTGAAAGAGGGCGATGAGGTCAAGGTGGGAAGTACGATACTGTATGACAAGAATCATCCGTCGGTCAAGGTGTTGTCGCCTGTAGCTGGCAGGGTGAAGAGCGTTGAGCGTGGTGAGAGGAGAAAGCTGGAGAAGGTGGTGATAGAGAGGGGTGACGGGCATGAACAGTACGAGGAACTGCCACGTCTTGAGGCTATGAGCGATCCCGAGGAGACCGCCAAGGCTCTGGCTGAACTCGGATTCGCTACACTGATGAGACAACGTCCGTATGACATCGTTGTAAACCCAGAAGTGTTGCCAAGGGCAATATTTGTATCGGCATTCGACAGTGCCCCTCTGGCGGCTGATTACGACTTTGTGTTGAAAGACAGAATCAACGACATACAGGCTGGTCTGAAGGTATTGGCTAAGATAGCAAAGGTTTATTATTCCGTGAGGAAAGACACTTTCGAAGGGCTGAAGAGAATGAGTGGAGTGACAGTCTCCGAATTTGACGGTCCTCACCCTGCAGGTAACGTCGGTGTGCAGATTAACCATATCGCTCCAGTCAACAAGGGCGAAACCGTATGGACAGTCGGAATGATGACGGTCGCAATGATAGGCCATTATGCAGTGGCTGGTGAGCTGGAGATGAAGAATACCATAGCCGTGGCAGGTCCGATGGTGAAAGAGCCACGATATGTCGAAGCTTATTTTGGCACTGAGATTGGCACTATCTTAAAGGACAACGTCATCGAGGATGAACATGTAAGGATTATCAACGGAAATGTACTCACAGGAAGGCAAGCGAGCGTGGAGGACTATCTGTCGCCAATGGCTAATTGCGTCAATGTGATAGCTGAGGGTGACCATGAGGACGAACTGTTCGGCTGGATGAGGCCGAGATTCAGGAAATATTCCGCTTCCCGACTCTATTGCTCGTGGATTCTGGAGAAGATTTGTCCTAAGATGACATTCAAGTTCGATGCGAGAATGCTCGGGTCGGAGAGAGCGTTCATCATGAGCGGTGAATACGACAAAGTATTTCCTATGGACATTTTGCCAGAACCATTAGTGAAAGCCATGATAGCCAAGAATATAGACCGTATGGAACAACTTGGTGCATACGAGGTGGCTCCTGAGGATTTCGCTTTATGTGAGTTCGTATGTACATCCAAGATACAGACACAGAAGATAGTCCGCGAGGCATTGGATTATTTGAGAAAAGAGGTAGAATAAAAACAGAGACAAAGATATGAATTTCATTACAAACATGTTCGACAGGTTAGAGCCGACATTCTCGGAAGGGGGTCGGTTGTCGGCATTGCATTCGTTGTATGACGGATTCAAATCATTCATGCTGATACCGAACGACACGGCTAAGGCTGGAGGAGTGCACATACACGATGTGAACGATTCGAAGAGAACGATGATCATGGTGGTGGTCGCACTCGTGCCATGTATGTTGTTCGGAATGTGGAATGCAGGTTATCAGCATTTCAATGCAATAGGCGTCGAAGCGGGATTCTGGATGCAGTTTGCGTTCGGACTGCTCGCCGTACTGCCTATACTCATTGTATCGTATGTTGTGGGACTCGCCATAGAGTTCACGGTGGCTCAATGGAAGAAAGAGGAGATTCAGGAGGGATTCCTCGTCACTGGTTTCATCATACCTCTCATAGTGCCAATTGACACCCCTTTGTGGATGATTGCAGTGGCAACCGCTTTTGCAGTGGTATTTGCCAAGGAGGTATTCGGAGGAACGGGATACAATATATTCAATGTGGCACTTGTGACAAGAGCATTCCTTTTCTTCTCGTACCCTTCGAAAATGTCGGGCGACAAGGTATGGGTCAGGACAAGAGACGCTTTCTGGTGGCAGGGCGGTGAGGCTGTTGACGGATTTACAGGTGCAACACCTCTCGGTCAGGTGGCAACGGCAACGGGCGGTGAAGTGCAGTTGCACGACACTCTCGGAAACGACCTCTCGTTCATGGATGCATTCATTGGCTGGATACCAGGTTCTGTGGGCGAGACTTCGACGATATGTATATTGATAGGAGCTGCACTGCTGCTTTTCGCAGGTGTCGCTTCGTGGAAGACAATGCTGTCGGTATTCGTCGGTGGTGCCCTGACGGCAATGGCTTTCAATGCCTGGGGACCTCAGGACAATGCAGCGGCGATGTTGCCATGGTATATGCATCTCGTGCTTGGCGGATTCGCTTTCGGTGCCGTGTTTATGGCTACCGATCCTGTGACTTCGGCAAGGACTGAAACTGGCAAATGGATTTATGGTCTGCTGATAGGTGTGCTCGCAATAGTCATCCGTGTGCTCAACCCTGGATATGCCGAGGGTATGATGCTCGCGATATTGCTGATGAACATATTTGGATGTCTCATCGACTGGTGCGTGATAGAGAGCAATATAAAACGAAGAATGAAAAGGAGTAAGTTATGAATACACAGAAAAACAGTTACGTCATAATCTATATGGTTGTCATTGTAGTCATCGTATCGCTGCTGCTTTCGATTACTTCCGGAGTGTTGCATACAAGACAGGAGGACAACAAGAGGTTAGACACCAAGAAACAGATACTCATGTCGCTTTCGACATTCGAGAACGATGCTGAGGTGAAAATCTATGAAGACGAAAATGCCGACAAGGTCTATGCTGAGACAATCACAGGATATTTCCTGATAGACGAGTTCGGCAAGGTGAAAAAGGAACTTGATCCGGTGAAGGATTTCGATGTGAAGCCGGAAGAGGGAGAATATGCAGTATATACTGCCGAGGTCGGCGGCGAGACGAAATACGTCTTGCCAATGACTGGTGCCGGATTGTGGGGCGGCATCAGAGCCTACCTGGCTCTCAACAGCGACCTCAACACTGTGTATGGTGTCTATTTCGGTCATGATTCGGAGACTCCTGGTCTCGGTGCAAACATCGTGACACCACGTTTCCGCCAGCAGTTCACGGGCAAGGAAATCATGAAAGAGGGTGTAATGAGGTCAATAGCCGTCATGAAAAAAGGCGATACCGCTGACGGGCAGGATCAGGTTGACGCAATTTCGGGTGGTACAATCACTTCGAAAGGTGTAGAGAGCATGTTTGCCAACAGTCTGCACAATTACGAACAATACATTATTAACAATAGAGAAAACAAGGGAGGGAACGAGTGATGGCTGAGATAAAGGAAAACGCATTTTTAGGACCGCTCAACAAAAACAACCCTGTAGCGGTACAGGTGCTCGGAATCTGTTCGGCACTGGCGGTGACGGCAGAACTGAAACCGGCTTTGATCATGGGTTTGTCGGTGACAATCATCGTTGCCCTGTCGAATGTGGTGATATCGCTGATAAGAAAGACCATTCCAACGTCAGTCCGAATCATAGTGCAGCTGGTTGTTGTGGCTGCATTGGTGACTGTGGTGTCAGAAGTACTCAAGGCATTTGTGTATGACGTCAGCGTACAGTTGTCTGTATATATCGGACTGATAATAACGAACTGCATATTGATGGGACGATTGGAGGCATTCGCAATGCAGAACAAGCCTTGGGAGTCGTTCCTCGATGGCCTCGGCAACGGATGTGGATATGCAATGGTGCTCATCATTGTGGCTATATTCCGCGAGTTGCTTGGCTCAGGCTCGTTGATGGGCTACAGAGTCATACCTGAGAGCTGGTATGTTGACAACGGAGGTTGCTATATGAACAATGGTATGATGATGATGCCATCGATGGCTTTGATTCTCGTGGCATGCGTCATCTGGGTACACAGGTCGTTTAACAAGGATTTACAGGATAAATGATTATGGAACACGCAATAACATTATTATTCAGGTCGATATTCGTGGACAACATGATATTTGCATATTTCCTTGGAATGTGCTCATATCTTGCAGTATCGAAGAATGTCAAGACATCGTTCATGCTCGGAATAGCCGTGACATTCGTGTTGATTATCACGCTGCCGATAAACTATCTGCTCGACGCGTACGTGCTGAAGGCTGGTGCCATAGCCGAAGGTGTTGATTTGAGTTATCTCAGTTTTATACTTTTCATAGCTGTCATAGCGGCTATAGTGCAGGTGGTCGAGATGTTTGTCGAGAAGTTCTCGCCATCATTGTATGCCTCTCTTGGAATATTTCTGCCTCTGATAGCAGTGAACTGTGCAATCATGGGTTGCGCCCTGTTCATGCAGCAGAGGACAGGGATGGCTGAAACTGACCCTAAGTCGTTGAACAACATAGTGGATGTGATATTCTATGCATTAGGTTCGGGTATTGGTTGGATGCTCTCAATCGTGGGATTGGCGGCAATCCGTGAGAAGATGGAATACAACCAAGTGCCACAGGCGCTCAGGGGATTGGGTATCACCTTCATCACTGTGGGGTTGATGGCAATGGCATTCCTCTGTTTTTCGGGTTTAAAAATTTAAGGAGCATAGAAAGAGATGAACAGTACAGCAATCATAATCAGTCTTGCAGTGTTCCTCGCAGTGATTTTGCTGCTTGTCGTAATACTGCTGATAGCAAAGCGATTCCTTGTGGCATCGGGTGATGTCACGATAACGCTCAATGGCGACAAACAGATGACCGTCCCTGCCGGAGGGTCGTTGCTCAGCACTATGGCTAATGCCGGTACTTTCCTGCCATCGGCTTGTGGCGGAAAGGGTTCGTGCGGGCAATGCAAATGCCAGGTCATTGATGGCGGTGGCGAGATATTGCCTACCGAGACAGTGCATTTCACCAGAAAACAGGTCAAGGACCATTGGCGTCTCGGCTGTCAGGTGAAAGTGAAGAACGACATACAGATGCAGGTTCCAGAGTCGGTGCTCGGAGTGAAGGAGTACGAGTGCACCGTGATTTCCAACAAGAATGTGGCAACATTCATCAAGGAGTTCAAGGTTCAGTTGCCTGAGGGTGCAAAGATGGACTTCCTGCCAGGATCGTATGCGCAGATCAAGATTCCTACATTCGACATCAGTTACTCGCAATACGACAAGGAACTCATCACTGACGAATACCTTGGCGCATGGGAAAAGTTCGGAATGTTCAACCTCCGCTGTGTCAACACGGAGCCTACAATCCGTGCATATTCAATGGCTAACTATCCAGCCGAGGGCAATGTATTCATGCTGACGGTCCGTATTGCAACACCACCGTTCAAACCAGACCGCAGTGGTTTCATGGACGTAAATCCAGGTATTGCGTCTTCGTATATATTCTCGCTCAAGCCAGGCGACAAGGTGCTGATGAGCGGACCTTATGGCGATTTCCATCCACATTTCGATACAAAGAACGAGATGATATGGGTCGGCGGAGGTGCAGGTATGGCTCCACTGAGGGCTCAGATCATGCACATGACCAAGACACTGCATACTACAGACCGCGAGATGCACTATTTCTATGGCGCAAGGGCTCTGAACGAGGTGTTCTATTTGGAGGACTTCCTCGGCATAGAGAAGGAGTATCCAAACTTCCATTTCCATCTTGCTTTGGACCGTCCAGACCCTGCTGCAGATGCCGCTGGGGTGAAATATACTGCCGGATTTGTGCATAACGTAATGTACGATACCTATCTGAAAGACCACGAGGCTCCAGAGGATATCGAGTACTATATGTGCGGTCCTGGTCCTATGTCGGCTGCAGTTGTCAAGATGCTCGATTCGCTCGGTGTTGACGAGCAGTCGATAATGTACGATAACTTCGGGGGAAAATAATTAAGGAGAGTTTGATTTTTTTACAAGAGGTCATTCGATGGGAAAATAGTCGGATGGCCTCTTTTTTGTGGTTTTTATTTGGTTGAGTGAAAAAAATGTTGTAACTTTGCAGTGCGAAATTGGGGTAGTTTGGCTTTGTGGGTGTTAAAATGAAAATAATCTTACAATTATGAAGTATATTAAAGTGCTATTATGCTTATTGTTTATGGTCACAATAAGCGTTGGGGCAATGGGACAGACATTGCTGAACGAGGATTTTGAAGGTACAGCGCAGTATTCGTTGCCTACAGGATGGTCAACTACACCTTATAATTCTTGGACTGTGGATGGGGGAGGAGTTGGTGGTAGTCATTGTATTATAGGACAATCTCTATTCCCTGGTAATCCTTCAAAATTGATTTCACCTGTTGTGATTCTTAATGGGGCATATAAACTGAGATTTAAATATCTGACAGAAAATTTTGCAAGGATCAATGTATATGTCAGACAAAATGGAACGGATAATCAGATTGCAATTGGAGTTACATCGACATCAACTTCCTACGAAGAGGCTGAATATTCATTGAGTTCTTATAGTGGTTCAGTGCAGATAGTATTCGAAGTTTTTTGTGCTACAGGGACGTCTTTTGTCCAAATGATGTTAGACAATATTGTCATCGCTGCTGCTGCAAGTTGTGCACCGATAGTTGATGCTACTGCAAGCAGTATAACCATTAATAGTGCTGACCTGTCGTGGAGCTATGACTCTGACGGAAGTCAGCCTTCAAGTGTAGCAGTGACGGTGAAGGATGCAGGCCAAAACACAGTGTGGAGTAATGCCACTGTTACGGGCAATTCGTGCACAGCGACGGGGCTTGCTGCCAATACAAAATATACTGTATCATTGCAGGGCGATTGCAATGCGGCAAGTGCGGGATTGACAGATATAGTAACATTTGATTTTACTACTTTATGTTCGGCTAAGACTTTGCCATACAGAAACAATTTTGACGGAATTGGTAGTAGCCAGTTGGGTTGTGCTACAATCAGCAATGCAACATTGGCAAGTAACATGATAATGGGCACAAGTGGGAAATCGTTGCAACTTGACGCATCTGGGGCTACGGATGCTTATATAATATTCCCTGCTGTGTCTGAGGCGGCAAACAATATAGAACTGAGGTTCATGGTGGCGTGTGACCCTACAAGTTCTGCCAGTTTCGGTGTTGGTCTCATCGAAGGACCTGCATTTGGCGAAATAAGTAATATAAGCGAATCTCTCATTACCAATCAGACAGTCTTAGGCAGCGAGGGATGGAAGGAAATCAGGGTGAATACTGCGAATACAGCTGTCACGAGTACTCCTGTCGCACTCTGTATCTTTGCACAGAATGCTGCAAACAACAAAATATATATTGATAATGTTGAGATAATCAATATACCAACTTGTGTTAGACCTGAAAGTCTTACAATTAGCAACATCACGGATGAAGGTGCTACATTGGACTGGACGCACACGGCAAGTGATTATGTCGTTTATATTACGAACAGCGTCACACAGGCAGTGACAAAACAGACTGCAACAACGCATCCATATACTATTACCGGACTTGCTCCACAGACGACTTACGATATTCAGGTTCAGGCAATTTGTACAGGCAACGACAGCAGCGAAACGTCTGAGGCGATATCATTCCAAACTCTTTGTGACGCATGGAACAATCCTTTGACATACATCGAGAGTTTTGAGAATACGAATTTGCCACAATGCTGGGTAACAGGATTCTGGAACAATCCTTCGGGAGATTATTCTCTGCCTCCTTTCAGGACATCAAGTGATGGGTCATATTCCGGTACACGAAGCCTCCAGTTCGGCAGTTACGATGCCGAACCTTGGCGCAGCGGTACACGAGGATATATTGCTTCACAGGCTTTGAACATAGACACTGCGGGCAAATACCAAGTGTCGATGTGGATGAAAAGGGTGTCGCTCACCAGTCCATCGCTGATGTATGGCGAAGGAATTGCTGTATGGGCAACACATGCGCCAGGAGATACAACAGGTGGCATAGAACTCGGATTCATAAACCGTTGTATGCAGAATCCACCTGTCGAGACTCAGGCTGGCTGGTATAAATATACGTTCGAGATACCGATGAGCGGAAAGGTGTTTATCATGTTCGAGGGAAGGTCGAAACATGGTTTCCCATCAGCGATTGACAATGTCACCATAGAGCTGGCACCATCGTGCAAGGCTCCTGAGAGACCGTCATTAGGCACTGCAGATGCTACGGGATGCACACTCAGCTGGAATGCCGTTACTGGAACACAGTGGACTGTAGATTATGTCCTCAGCGAAGGTGGAGTACAGGTGAGACACGAGACAGTGAGGACCCAGACTCCAAGTTACAAGATAGGCAATGTAGCAGGCGGAAAGAGATATTCGGTAAGCGCACAGATTTATACGGTATGCGGCAGCGACTCGTCAGAAGCCTTGCCATTCACTGGAACATTCAGCACCCCATGCGATGCGACGAGCGTATTCCCTTACACTGAAGATTTCGAGAGCGGATTGTGGGAGCCTATGTGCTGGAGCACAGGTTCGATAGACGGTATGGGAGCATGGATGCTTTCCCCATCAACCACGCACAATCGCAGCAGCTATTCAGCAATGGCAAATTGTCCTAACTACGACAAGGCTGCACTGACCACAGGCGCATTGAACCTTACAAACGCAAATGGATATACAGTATCATTCTGGATGTACCGAGACGATACTGACTACCCAGGTCTGCCAGACCAGTCAGGCATCAGGGTATATGCAACACCTACAGCCAACAGTTTGGCAGGGGCGACGGAACTCGGTTTCGTACACTTGAACTATTCGTCATCGCCAGCAGAGTCATACATTGGATACTATCAATATGAGTTTGACATACCTGCAACATTGAATGGCGTGAAACATGTGATGTTCGTGTTCGAAGGTCATATGGGCGATGGAACGAACATTGACGACATAGAAATACGCGAGAAGGCGGCATGTGCAGGCATTTCGGCTACAGTAGATAGCGTCAAGGATGTAACTGCAAGAGTAAACGTCACCACGACATCCAACTGGGATATAATGTATGGTCATAAAGGATTCAGTGCTGCAAGTGGACATCTTGTGCAGGTACTGCCAGGTGAGACATCATATATTCTCACAGGGCTTGAGCCAATGACTGAATACGACCTTTATGTCAGGAAAGGCTGCGGAACTCCAGGACAGTACAGCGACTGGAGTGATACGGTACATTTCACAACTACCTCATCAGTGGCAACATTGCCTTGGAGCTGCAACTTCGAGGACGAGGCAGAGAACAGACTCTGGACAATAGTTGACGGCACATACGTTTACCCATGCAACAAATGGAAAGTGGCTGAGACATCAACCGGCAACCATTCTATGTGTATAACAGACTCGACAAGAGGTTATTCATACGGATATCATCCATCGTACGAAACCAAGACGTATGCTTATCGTTCGATGGAGTTTGAAAGTGCGAAATATTCAATAACATACAGATGGAAATGTACAGGTGGCGAGCAGAGTGCCGACTTCGGTAGGGTAATGCTCGTTCCAGCAACTGAGGAACTTACAGGAGGCGAAGGTCGTGGTATGTACACCGATGTTGTATGGCCTGACGGATATATTGGTCTGGACCCTGACGAGTTTGGAAGAATACACCTCAGTGCAGGAACCGAGGCTGACGGATGGAACACTTACAGCCAATACATTGACATGACAGGTAGAGGCGGAATCTACAATTTCGCACTCTATTGGAAGAACGACCATGCTGACGGTCAGGACAAACCTTTGGCTATTGATGATATCATTGTCCGTAAAGTGACTTGCGACACGGCATTGACAAGCATCACTGCAATTGATTCGACAAGTGCGACTATCAGCATCATGAATGGTACTGTACAGAACTTCTATTACGCTATAAGCACTACAATGTCGAGAACAGGCGATGTGTTCCTTGGGGAAGAAAACACAAGGAACAAGACTGTCACGGGGCTTACGCCAAACACATTATATTATTATTCTGTAAAAACGATTTGCGGTGCAAACGACACATCCGACTGGACGCAGATTCATTCGTTCAGGACCTCGTGCTTGGCTTATGAGTTGCCTTACGAAGAGGGATTCGAAACTGCCGACGCATTGAACTGCTGGAAAACGCTTAGCGGTCAGTCAAGCGTAAGTTCGGAGGCGGTGCATGCAGGCTCGGGTGCAGCAAAGGTCATCGGCGGTTCGCTGGTGACACCTGAACTCAATGCAACGTCGTTGGCAAACTATGTTGTCACAGGATGGGCACTGTCAAACAACGGACAGGTAAATGTGACTGTCGGAGTGGCATTGGATCCAATGGATCTTCCAGAACCGATTGATATTGTGACAATACCTCGTAGAAATGAGTGGACACAATTCTCGGTAAGTCTTGCTTCGTTGACAGCAGGTGATCATTCTGGATTTGAAGGTGCAAGGTACGTGACGTTCAGCGTTGACGGTGACAATACAGTCTATTTCGATGATATCAAGATAGCCGAAGAGTCGCAGTGCAAGTCGCCTTCGTCAGTCATAGTAAGTTATGTCATGGCTGACAGCGTCAACATAGCATGGACTGAGATGAACGAAGGTGTCAACAGATGGGTAGTCAAGGCAGAGGCAACAGACAGTTCGTCTGTCATTATCGATACAGTGACTGTAAATCCTACCAAGGTTCGCGGACTTGACCCTGAGACAGAATATTATATTTCGGTGGCTTCAATATGCGGCGAGGGCAGTATCTCTGACTTCGTGGGCAGCATGGTGAAGACACCTTGCGAGCTGACAGGCACTCCATATACCGAGAACTTCGAGGCAATGGCGCAAGACCAGATTCCTCATTGTTGGGACAACAGTCTCACTGTTGCTGCCCTTGCATCAAACCAGCGGGGACACGAAGAGTTCAAGTGGGGTGTATATCAGTATGGCGGCAACAAGATGATTAGAATGAACAACAATTGGCTCGAACAGGGCGACGTTGTAATCAATTCTCCAATAATAGCACTTGCTGCAGGCGAGGCTTATTCACTTTCATACGACATATCTCATAGGGCAGGCTGTGGCGACCTCAAGGTTTCAATATCCACCGATGGAGGCGAGACATTCAACCAGATAGGAATCTCCCAGCATGAGGTCTCGCAAGGTTATGATGAGTATCAGCCAGGCGAATTCAAGAGCGAGGTTATTGACCTTGCACAATATGCTGGCGAGAACATAATGATACAGTTCAAGGCAGTATCAAACTTAGGTTTAGGCTCTATATTCATCGACAATGTTGAGATTACAAGCGGTCTCGTCTGTCTGACCCCTAAGAATGTCAGTGTTGTCAACGTTGGCAGTCATAGCGGAATGTTGAACTGGACGCCTGGTGGCACTGAAACGCAATGGGTAGTGAAGGCTAAAGCAGCAGGCAAACAGGAAATAGTCAGGGTGGTGACATCTCCTGCCGTGACGTTTAGCGGACTTGACCCTGCAACGACTTATAAAGTGACAGTGGCTTCGTTGTGTGGTATTTCCGACACTTCAGCCTACAGTCCTGCAGTTGACATGAAGACCACATGCGATTTGATGGCTATACCATACGTTTGCGATTTTGAGCCTGAAGAAGAATATGAGGCAAGCACCACTTACGATGCAACGGTATTGACCAATCATTGCTGGACGGCAATAAATACTGACAATGCATTGCATACAATAACCGACGATGCAAATTATGTAGCTAAAGGCACTCAGGCGCTTCTGCTTGAAAGTGCAACGGTTGACACAATGTATCTCCTGTTGCCAGCGATGGACGGCAACACCGACAGCTTGAAGATGACTTTCAGATACAGAAGTGAGGACGAGATTGCTGCGGGAGTCATCGAGGTTGGATATATGGCAGATATCAACAACTGGACTACATGGCATACCACAAAGGTGTTGCCTCTCAGTATGTCATACGTAAATGCTGATGCTGATTTTGTTGGAGCACCTGCTGCGGCAAGGATAGGATTCAAATATCTCCCTGGAATGTACCCTAACAAGAAGTCTGCAATCGATGATATAAGGGTGACCAAGACAAGAAGCTGTGCCGACATCCAGGATGTCACAATTTCAGGTATCAGCGAAGGTGTCGCTACAATCAACATCACTGATACAGTCCACACTCAGTGGCAATATGCTTATGGCGAGGTTGGAATGGCTGATACGGCAAATGCAACGCTTACGCAGAACACTGTTCTGCCACTCTCTGGACTCACACCATCGACCGAATACGAGGTATATACACGTGCATATTGTAGCGCAACTGAACAATCATATTGGACACGTTCGGTATTCAAGACTGCATCAGTCCCTGCGATGATACCATACGTATGCGGCTTTGACGACGCACAGGAGAACGCAAATTGGAAATTCGAGAGTGAAGGCGGCAATGTGTTTGTTGCCGGCACTGATGCAAACGCCCTCAAGAGCGGAAGCAACGGTGCGCTCTATGTAAGCAGCAACGGTGCATACACATATAATGTGAATTCACAATCATCGGCAGTTGCATACAGACGACTGACCATACCTGCTGATGGCAATTACATGATAGAATACGACTGGAAATGTACTGGTGGTGAACAGATTTCTAACTCGGTATATGACTATGGACGTGCATATCTGCTTTCTGACACCATTTCTGTGGAATTGCCTGAATCTGGCAATAATGACCCAAGGATGATTGCCTTGGACGGCGGAGTTCCAATGGTTATGTCACCTAATGAATGGAACCACGAAAGCCTCAGTGTCGCATTGGATTCAGGTGCATACAACCTTGTGTTCACATGGATTAATGACAATGGCTGGGGCACTCCTAACTACCCATTGGCGATAAACAACGTAAGCATAATCAGTGAGGAGGATTATTGCTATGCTCCAAGCGGTCTCTACTATAGGAACCTTGGCGAGACTGCTGCAACAGTTGCATGGAGTGCTGAGACAGGTGCCACATACGAATATTCTTGCGATGGCATCACTGGCACTACTGCTGATGATTCGGTAAGGATGACAGGACTCTTGCAGAACACCACATACACGTTCATGTTGCGTAAATCATGTTCGGATGGCATGTCTGATTGGACAACAATCACATTTACCACTCTGAATACCGAGGCTACACTGCCTTACGTATGCGATTTCGAGAACGCTGCTGATGCAGCAGGCTGGACACTTGTAAACGGAAATGAAGCTAACAAGTTCACTATAGGCAAGATAGAGAGAGCAGCAGGCGACAGCACGACAGCATTGTTCATCTCTGACGACGGAACGAGATGGTATTATGGTGCAGGTTCCGCAACAGTATATGCTTACCGTGAGTTCTATCTCGCTTCTGGCGAATATGACTATGCTTACGACTGGACTGCCAATGGCGAGCTTAACGCAGACTTCGGCAGGGCATTCATCGTATCAGCATCCGAGAACCTCGTGGCAGGCAGTAACATATTAGTCTATGGCGACCTGCCAAGCAACTATATGTCAATCGACAACGGAAGCAAGTTGATCAAGAACAACAACTGGAGCCATGTTGATGGTTCGGTCAATATAGTCTATCCAGGTATGTATAGAATGGTATTCATGTGGATAAATGACGCAGGATACATTAATCAGAAACCATTGGCTGTTGATAACGTATCGTTGAGGGGAATGACATGCAGCAAACCTGTAATTGCTATGGACAGCCTCGGAGCTGACGAGGTCAGGATAGCAGTTACCAACAGGAACCAGAGCGACAGCCTTGTATGCAAGGTCAGCACAGTTCCTGGAATTGCAAACGCAACGAGAATTGATACTGTGACAGGAAATCAGATTGTCATAGACCAGCTTGCACAGGCTACACAATATTATGTATATGTAAGTTCGTATTGCGGAGCAGGCGACGAGTCGCAGGCTGACACCCTTACGTTCAGGACAATATGCGGTGGTATTGGTACCTATCCATACATCGAGGATTTCGAGAGTATAGCTGCAGGCAGCGAGTCTGCTCTTGAAGACAACTGCTGGCTCATAGGTCGCAACAACACGACTGGCAATATAGCCGTTACAGACAATTATACGGAGACTTATGCTGGTCAGAAATCACTCAAGATGTACGCTTCGAGCAGCAACAGCAGCGATTGGCAGGTGGCTGCAATACCAGTGATGAACGACCCATTGGCAATGTTCAAGATTGAGTTCCAGTATGATTTCGAAACCAGATTCTCGAACTCGTTCCATTTTGGCTATCTCACTGACGCAAATGATGTATCGACATTCGTGACAATCGACATTCTGACACCAACCACTACAGGTTATACGGCTTACAGCAAACAGTTGTCAATATTGCCTGCAGTAGCCAAGAGGCTTGCATTCAAGACTATAGGATACAATGATGCGTATGTTGACAATATTACCCTTACGCAGATAGTCAAGGGAAATGAATATCATGACACGATATGCCATGGTATGCCTTACATCAGCCACGGTTTCAACGTACCTGCACAGAATCTCAATGACGGTGACAACACCCTCTATCGTACAAATGTCGGCATTGGTGGCAATCCTGACACACTTATCACGGCTTATGTATATGTGACGCCGATTATCGCTACATACAGTTCTGCAACGATATGCAGCGGCGAACCTTACACTTGGGACGGTGGTACGATTGCCAACCCTGTGACTGCACGTTATTCGTACACATACGCAAACCGACCTGGCAAATGCGACTCGACCATATATCTTGACTTGACCGTATTGCCATCGAGCATAGAGTCTAATGACACAATCTGCGAAGGCGACAACTATCAGTTCGGAGACACGGTTCTTACTACGGCAGGTGATTATACGATGATAACAACAAATTCGTTAGGCTGCCCAGTGACAGTCACTTTGCATCTTGCAGTGGTTGATTCGGTTGTGACAATATACGATTCTATATGCGGGACGAACTATTACGATTTTGATGGTGAATTGATAAATACTGCCGGAACATACCGACACCAGACTGTCGGTGCACATGGATGTCCGTTGACAAAGGTACTTGTCCTTACGGTGACTGATGTGAATCCGATACTGAACGTGTCGTTCTGTCGTGGTGGTTCGGTGACTGTTGACCTCGAAGGTGCTGATACCACAATCAATGTTCCAGGCACATACCATGTGACGAGATGGAGTTCTATGGGATGTACGATAAACTATACTATCATTGCTACTGAAACGGCACCTAAGTCCGAGGATGTATATGCCCATGCGTGCGAAGGCAAGCCGTTCAGCGATTATGGTGCAGGCGGCATCATCATAACTAAGGATACGCTCATCACTAAGACTGTGAAGACATCTGAGAATTGCGACAGCATCGTTAACTTCTATGTTAAGTTTGAGCCAACAACCTACGATACTGTAATCGCCAAGATTGGTCCTGATGGCACATATACATGGAATGAGCAGACATACACCAAGCCTGGTGACTATACCGAGACATTGCAATCACAGTATGGTTGTGACTCGGTTGTAGTATTACGCCTGATGGCTGCTGACGGAACTGAGAACGTGACTATGTTCAAGGTTGATGTCGTTCCTAATCCAGTGAACATTGGCAATATGATGTATGTATATGGCGAGTTTGACGATGAGGTGACAGTTGAGGTCATGAACAACTTCGGCCAGACTCTAAGCACATTCAAGGCTGATGCGAACCCAATAGCAGTCGAAGGAATCATGAGTGCCGGAATCTACTACATCAGGGTTACCAACAGCGAAGGTGATGTAAGTATAGGAAAGGTTATTGTGAAATAATATTGTTTCGATATTAAAACAGAGGGTGCGTCAAGCAGAATTGGCGCACCCTCTGTTTTCTTTCCAGGTGAATAATTTCGTGTATGTATGCATCTTTATACGTCTTCTTCCTGACTTCATCACTTTTTTTGCGTCATCACATAGTGCAGAATGTAAAGCAGTGAGTTACATACAATAAATGGGTGGCTTTGGGTGGCGCATTGACGAATTTTGTTTGTTTTCCTGTTTTTGGACTGTTTTCTTCGATTTGTTACGTTTATTTGTAATTAGTTGTATCTCATTAACTAAATATGACTGTTTTTCATTGAAAATGCACAAACGAAATACTGAAGGGTGAAAGTGATGATTTTTTTTATTTAAATGGCAATAATCCAGCGAATTGAGCTAAAAAACTCTTTACTCATTTTTCTGTGTTGCATCTAATCCTTCAGCAGCTTTCAAAATAACTTTCAGAGACATTTGTCCAATTCAAAAATTATATCTAACTTTGCAATTGAAAACCTGCGCTGATAGGATCTCTCATAAAAGGGGCTGACAGATTTATTATTTAGTCGTTTATTTATTCAAGACCGCCTCTTCCGCAGCGACCTCGAGAAAATGCAGCAGGAAGGTGGCGAATTGCCTGAACTGCCGCTGGAAGGGATTTCGGAGACGGGGAATATCAAGTTAAAAGATAAAACCGCACTGCGGGGCAACAAATGAAATAGGAAATAATGAATATTCAAGTAACGAAATAATCTGTATTACTACAAAGTATAAACACATTAGAAGATTGATTGTTATGGCAAAGAAAGTAAAAGAAGAAACTCTAAATCTTGACAATATACTTTTCAAGTGTAGGGATATCCTGAGACAAGCAAAGAATTCAGGGTCGTTCTTTGAGAAGAGGGATATGATGCTGACACTTGTATTCCTGCGTTTTATTGGAGAGAAATACGAGGATGGAGTGGAAGCATTGCGTCAAACTCTCATTGAACAAGGATTAGATCCCGAGAACGAGGAAATACGCAAGGCTTTCTTCGATGATGCTACTTTTGCCGATGGAACTTTCGACTTGCCTGTAGAGGCTCGTTGGTCAACTATCATCAATACGGCAGCACCACAACTAAATGTTGCACTCGATACAGCATTGCGCAGTATTGGGGAAACGAACCCGACGCTGAAAGGCTGTTTCGTGGAGGGTACATTTACTCAGCGCAATCTTGGAGCCAACGACATGAAGAAGATTGTGGATGAGGTCAACAAAATTAGCCATAAGACTTTTGGCGAAGAGAAAGACCTGATAGGTCGTGTATATGAGTATTTCCTGAAGGAATTTGCCGTTAATGCCACAAAAGAGGAAGGTGAGTTTTACACGCCTCACGATGTTGTACAACTTATTGCTTCGGTAATCGAGCCTTTTGATGGAACTCTTTACGACCCTTGTTGTGGTTCTGGCGGTATGTTCATTCAGAGTACAGATTTAGTAAAAGCCAAACAAGGTGACATCAGCTGTATCAATGTGTATGGCCAGGAGAAAGAAGCGGCAACTTACCGTTTGGCAAAGATGAACCTTGCCTTGCGCGGCATCAGTCATAATCTGGGCTCGGAAAGCGATTCCACGTTCACCAATGACCTGCACAAAGGTATTTACTTTGACTATATAATGGCAAACCCACCTTTTAATTTGAAAGGCTGGTATAATGACAACCTGAAGAATGATTTACGATGGACGGATTATGCCACACCTCCAGAGAGTAATGCTAACTATGCATGGATTCTTCATATGCTTTCTCATTTGAAGCCTCTCTCGGGAGTGGCAGGATTCCTGCTCGCTAACGGAGCCTTAGGTGACACCGATGCCCTTGAAATCCGACGGAAATTGATAGAGAAAGATAAAGTGGAAGCTATCATTATTTTGCCGAGGGAATTGTTCATAACGACGGATATCAGTGTTACCTTCTGGATTCTCAACCAGAATAAGAAAGGTGGTCGCTATCATGGACGTGAACTTCGTAACCGTGAAAAAGAAATACTATTTATGGACTTGCGCCAATGGACAGAAAACGCAGTCAAAGGTGAACAGAAGAAGAAAGTTCGGCTCATCACGGAACAGATTCAGCGTGTTGCAGACATCTATCATCAGTGGCAGTCAGAGGGAACAGACGGCAACAACTTTGCAAAGCCAGAGTTATATCGAAGTGTAGGATGCAACGAAATTGAAGCCAACAACTGGACATTGGTACCAAGCAAGTATATTGAGTTCATTGACCACGATTTGGATATAGATTATTCTAAGGAAATGGCTCGTATTCAGCAGGAGATGAAAGAGTTGATGTTGCGCGAAAAGGAATCACAAAAGATGCTCGAAGAGGCGTTTAAGGGAATTGGCTATGGAATCGAATAAGGAAAAGTATGTGAAAGAGAGCAAAAACGCAGAAAAGCCATCGTTTGTATATCGTGACAGTATGACAGCCGACAAAGAGTATGTAGAATGGCTGACAGATGTTAAAGCGCGTTTTCGCCAAAGTCAGATAAAAGCATCTATTCGTGTGAATACGACAATGCTTGAGTTCTATTGGAGCATTGGCAGGGATTTAGTGGCCTTACGAGCTGAAGAACGTTGGGGTGCTGGTGTTGTGAAACAGTTTGCTCTCGATATGCAGCAGGCTTTTCCTGATATGTCAGGTTTTTCTCTTACCAATGTAAAATACATGAAGCGTTGGTATCTGTTTTACAATGAATGTGATGCAAAAAGTCAACGACCCGTTGACCAAATTAGCCACCAAGTCGGTGACCTTTTATTCAGAGAATTAAAAAGTCAGCAGCCTGCTGACCCATTAGAGATGCCTGGTATTTTTGGTCAAGTACCTTGGTTTCATCATGTCATTATAATTTCTAAAGCCCAATCTATTGACGAGGCACTTTTCTATATAGGCAAAGTCATATCAGAAGGTTGGAGTCGTGCTTTTTTGGAGCATCAGATGGATATTCACCTCTATGAAACACAAGGCTCAGCTATTACCAATTTCGATACGACCTTACCAATATCTCAAAGCGAATCGGCTAAGGAATTGTTGAAGAAAGAATACGATTTGAGTTTCGTTACAGTAGAGGAGGTTAAGAAAGAAAAGGACTTAGAGAATGCTTTAGCCAATAATATCACAAGTTTTCTACTTGAATTGGGACGTGGATTCTCTTACGTGGGACGGCAAATGGAATTGCAGATGCCTGGAGGACAGACGTTTTTCCCTGATTTGGTGTTCTATCATATCCCTCAGCACAGATATGTTGTTGTAGAACTGAAAGCTGTTAAGTTTATCCCTGAGTTTGCAGGAAAGCTCAATTTCTATGTTACGGCAGCAGATAAGTTGTTGCGCGGTGAAGGGGATAATCCTTCTGTAGGCTTGCTTATATGCAAATCTACAGACAAAACCATTGTTGAATGGTCGTTGCAAGATATTCAAAAGCCACTGGGCGTTGCTTCTTATCAGTTGCAAGAAGTTGTCGAACGCACTATTGCTGAATTGGAAAATACGAAAAAGCATGACGATGAAGAAGTATAAATTGGGAGAACTGATAGAATTGGTTGAAGAAACCAATTCTCAGGGGAAGTATGGGCCAAATGATGTCCGAGGAATGACCATCACAAAAGAAATCATTCCTACAAAGGCAGACGTGGCAAATACTGACTTACGAAAATTTTTAGTTGTTCATCCTGACAATTTTGTCTTCAATCCACGAACACATGGTAAGAAGATAGGTTTTGGATTCAACAATACCAAGGAGAGTTTCCTCATCAGTTGGAATAACATCGCATTTCGAGTTAAAGCTGATGCCCTAAATATTGTCATCCCAACATATCTTTTCTTACATTTCAATAGAGAAGAATGGGATCGTGAAGCTTGTTTCTGTTCTTGGGGCAGTTCTACAGAAGTGTTTTCCTGGGATGCTCTTTGTGATATGGAACTTACGCTCCCATCCATCGAGCAGCAGCGAAAATACGTTGATGTTTATTTGGCTCTCCAAAACAATCTTGCTGCCTATCAAAGCAAAGTGGAAGAATTGAAACTTGTCTGCGATGGGTACTTGGATAAATTGAAGGCAGAGAATGAAAAATTGAAAATTGGAGAGTTCATTGAACAATACGATAAGAGGAATTCGGATAATCAATTGAAGTTGAATAGTGTTAAAGGAATATCAACAGAGAAATCCTTTATTGATACCCAAGCAGACATAAATGGTGTCAGTCTTACGTCCTACAAAGTTGTAGAATCAAACACTTTTGTATATGTTCCTGACACTTCAAGGAGAGGAGACAAGATGGCTATTGCTTTGAATCGTGGCGTAGACCCATTATTGGTATCTTCCATATATACTACTTTCAAGAGCAAAGACACTTCAAGGCTTTTGCCCGAATACCTATTTATGTTCTTCGACCGTCCAGAATTCGACCGCTATGCACGTTTCAATTCGTGGGGAAGTGCAAGAGAAGTATTTACTATGGATGATATGAACGATGTGGCAATCCCAATCCCCGACATCTCTGTTCAACGTGAGATAGTCAACATACATAAGTGTTATATCGAGCGCCAACGCATAGCCGAAGCGCTCAAAGAACAACTCAAAAATATATGCCCCGTCTTGATACGGGGAAGTTTAACAGAATAATAAGGAAGAAGCAATATGATATATATAAAGTCATTACATATAGAGAATTATAAATGCTATGAAAATGTAGATGTTGAATTCAATAATTCAACAAATATTATCGTGGGAAATAATGAGGCTGGCAAGAGTACTATACTTGAAGCCTTAAATCTATGTCTATCAGGCTTAGTTAACGGAAGATACATCAAAAATGAGCTGAATGAATGCTCCTTCAATAAGGACGCTGTTGAAAAATATAGGCAAAATACAAATGGGATTCCACCACACATTTTGATTGAGGTCTATCTCGACGCAACTGATTCCAATGAATCAAACAAGGTATATGCAAACCTTAAAGGATCTCGTAATTCAAAAAAACAAGACACCTTTGGCATCAAATTGGGAATAATGTTTGATGAGAATTACAGTGATGAGTATGCTGCTTTTAAACAAGTAAATAGTAATCAAAATGTGCCAATTGAGTATTATCGTATAGAATGGAAAAGCTTTGCCGACCAAGAAATTACATCTCGTTCTATTCCCATAAAACCCAATGTAATTGATTCCTCTGGAACAAAATATAAGAATGGAAGTGATTATTATATTTCCAAAATAATCAGCAACAGATTGGATAAATCCGAGCAAATTTCTCTTATGCAGGCTTTTAGAGACCTCAAAGAGACTTTTAAAAGTGGAAATAACTTAACTGCTATAAATGAAAAGATTGCAAAAGATTCGACCATATCAGGGAAAAATGTATCTATATCTGTAAATACTACGGAAATGAACGCATGGGAGAATATTCTTATGACCTATTTTGATGAGATTCCGTTTACGCAGATTGGACAAGGTGAACAAAGTATAATAAAAACGAATCTTGCCCTATCCAATATTCGTGAAGATATTTGCAATGTTGTATTAATTGAGGAACCAGAAAACCATCTTGCTCATACTAATCTAAATTCTCTTTTAAAATCTATAGAGGAAAGCAACAAGGATAGGCAGATTATTATTACAACACACAGTAGTTTCGTCGCTAATAAACTAGGACTTGGGAATTTAATTTTTTTAAGTAAAAGAAAGCCCTACTATTTTAAGGCTGTTGATGAAGGTACTCAAACGTACTTTAGAAAATTAGCAGGGTTTGAGACTTTGCGGTTAATACTTTCCGACAAAGCAATATTGGTTGAGGGACCGTCGGATGAACTTATTGTTCAAAAAGCTTACATGAAAAAGCATAATGGTCACTTGCCTATTCAAGATAATATTGATGTTATTTCTGTAAAAGGAGTACAGGCTAAGAGATTCTTACAATTAGCAGGAGATTTGCCAATAAGAATTGCTATTGTTACAGATAATGATGGCGATTATAAGAACAATATAACTGTTAGATATAAAGATTTTACAGGAAAGGACAATATTGGTATTTTCTCTAATAATGACAACAATCAATATACATTAGAGCCTAGTTTTGTCGCATGCAATGATGAAGAGAAGTTAAAAAAGTTCCTCAATTACAATGGTCAAAAAGCCATTTCCGATTATATGCAAACCTGCAAATCTGAATGGGCATATAGAGTATTTTCAGAAGAGAATGATTTTTCTTTTCCTCAGTACATAAATGACAGTATAGATTGGATTGTACAATGAATAATTTGGTATATATAGCTGCTGCTGGTTCAGGAAAAACTACCACTTTAGTGAAGAAAGCTTGTGCTTTATCTTCATCTGAGTATGTCCTTATTTTGACTTATACGGATTCAAATGAAAAAGAAATAAGAAACAAGTTCTATCAAGAGAAAGGATATATTCCACAAAATGTTGTTATCCAATCATGGTTTTCTTTTTTAGTCCAGCATTTAATAAAACCTTATCAAAATTATCTTACTGATGACAATTTTGCTATAAAGGGACTTGCTATGGTACAAAGTACTGACAAAAAAAGTAAGAAAGCGTATAGAATTCCAAAAGCAAAATGGGAAAAGTATTATTTCACCAAACATCAAAAAGCGTTAACAGAAAAACTTAGTGAATTGGCTTATGATTGCAATAAAAAATCTAGCGGAAAGTCAATTCAAAGGCTTTGTGATATATTTGAAAATATTTATATAGACGAAGTACAGGATTTTGCAGGTTACGACCTGGATTTGATTAAATTATTTTTTCTTTCAAAAAGTAACGTAATTTTAGCAGGTGATCCTCGACAAACAATATATCTTACAAATCATAATGGAAACAAGAATATAAGTTTTCGAAATGGGAAGATATTAGATTACTTGTCGAAACAAAAAGAGCTAAGGGGCAAATATCAGGTTGACGCAAATACGCTGAATAGTTCTCGGCGTTGCTGTCCAGAAATATGCGAGTATGCTTCGGTCATAACACCTGTATTCAACAAAACCACATCATTGACGGATTATCAGAATAAATTATGTGGAGTTTATCTTGTCAAGGATAATAATAAAACAGATTTTTTATCCCATTACAATGATAGTGTTCAATTGAGACATAGTATTTTAACCAAGAAAATTGACTCTAATCATGCCGTCATGAATTTTGGTGATTCAAAGGGTATGACTTTTGACTCTGTTTTGATTTATCCAACTCAACCAATGATAAAGTGGATTGAAAATCATAATGAAAGTTTAGAGGAAACATCTAGAAATAAATTTTATGTTGCAGTAACACGAGCACGTTACCTAGTTGGTATTGTATGGACAAAGGAAACATGTTCAGCAACAGATATTAATTTTTGGAATCCATCTATGTAGAATTGATTTTATTATTAAGTAAAAATCTATGGCAAAATATAAGAACATCAACTGGCACTTTGTGGAGAACGATTACGAGAAAAAGATGAGTGAAAACAAGAGCATTATACAAAATAGAGACAACCAGTTCGCAGAGATTGTCTCACTGATTCGGCGTACAAAGTCCACTGTGATAAGCATGGCAAATACAGCCCTTATAGATCTTTATTGGCAAGTGGGTAAGTACATATCAAATAAAATAGCCGTTTCGGAATGGGGCGATGGCGTGGTAAAACAGTTGGCAGCCTACATAGAGAAAAATAGTCCCGATACAAGGGGGTTCTCCGACAAGAATCTTTGGCGTATGAAGCAATTTTATGAGACTTATTGCAATACTGATGAAAGACACTCAACACTGTTGAGAGAAATTAGTTGGTCAAACAATCTCACAATTATGAGCCGAGCAAAAACCGAGGAAGAGCGTTTGTTCTACCTAATGTTGTGCAAGAATGAAAGACTTTCTGCACGTGAATTGAACAGACAATTTGATGTGGCACTGTATGAACGTACAAAAGTTTCTGGTCCAAAACTCTCAACAGTGTTGAGACAAATTGCCCCACAGGCAGAGCAAGTGTTTCGTGACCAATATGTGCTGGAGTTTCTTGGCAGTAAAGACTATAAAAGCGAAAGCACAATGAAAAAAGCCCTGATAAGGCAGATGAAACATTTTGTACTGGAACTGGGAAAAGATTTCTTATTTGTTGACGAGGAATATCGTCTGCAAGTAGGTAACAGCGATTTTCGTATTGATTTACTGTTCTATCATAGGGCATTGCAATGTTTAGTGGCATTTGAACTTAAAATGGGCAAGTTCAAGCCAGAGCACCTTGGACAACTGAATTTCTACCTTGAAGCACTTGACAGAGACATAAAGAAACCGCATGAGAATCCCAGTATTGGAGTGTTGCTCTGCAAAGATAAAGATGACGAAGTCGTAGAATATGCTCTTAGTCGAAGCCTTTCACCCACTATGGTGGCTGAATATCGTCTGCACTTGCCAGACAAGGCACTGCTGCAACAAAAACTACGTGATATTTACGAGTTTGAAGAAGAAAAATAATCGGCATTATGGCAAAATTAAAGAACATCAACGGGTACTTTGTGGAGAGTGATTACGAGAACGCTCTCATTGCTTTCCTTGAACGAGAAGGATGGCAATACCTATTTGGCGACTCTATTCTTAGAGCCAACAGAAAGGAAGTGCTTTATATGGACGACCTGCTTCAGTTCTTGAAAGATAACAATAAGGATGTGAAGGACGAGGAACTGCAAAGAATAGCAGATAACGTCAGGCTGGTGGGGGCTGATTCTGATTTTGCCACATTACATAAAGTCTATAGGTGGATAGTGAATGGTGTGACCGCCGTTGATAAAGACGGAAGGCCAACGACTATCAACTTGATAGACTTCGGTTGCTTAGACAATCCACAAAAAGAGAATACAAATATCTTCCGCGTAGTCAATCAGTTCACTGTGGAATACATCAACAACGGTGTGACAAAGAACCGCCGTCCTGATGTACTACTATATGTAAACGGAATCCCCGTCTGCGTGATAGAACTGAAGAATCCTGCTGATGCCAATGCCACGATTGAAGATGCCTGGGAACAAATCAATATTCGCTATTGGCGAGATATTCCAAGCCTGCTGCACTACTGCCCGCTGGCTTGCATCAGCGACGGCGTGAAGACACGATTGGGAACAGTGCGCACACCTTATGAACACTTCTATGCTTGGCGACGTGTAGAGAATGGCGACAAGATAAGCACTATGCCTTTCGATGAGTTGGAGACAATGGTGAGAGGTGTTTATCGCCCAGAAAGGTTTTTGGAGATATTCAGAGACTATGTGTATTTCCAAGATGAGAACTTTGACAGCGATGAAAAGGAAATTGTATGCCGTTATCCGCAATTCTTTGCTACACGACTGCTTAGGGAGAGTGTCATCAAATCGGTTAAGACAAAAAGCGGTAAAGGTGGAACATACTTTGGTGCCACTGGTTGCGGAAAAACCTATACGATGGCATTCCTTGCCCGTCAACTCTCGTTGCGTTGTGCCGCAAAATTCGGTTCACCTACGATACTGATGATTGTTGACCGTGAAGACCTTCAGAAGCAGGGAGCAAAACTCTTTACCAAGAGTACTGAGTTTCTGGGCTTGGGTGAGGTCTCGGTCGTACCAAGCAGAAAAATACTGCGTCAGGAACTTTCACTTCGTGACAGTGGCGGTTTCTTCATCTGCACTATCCAGAAATTCTGCGACAGGAAGGACGACCCGATAGGTCTCATCAATGAGCGTAGCAACATTATCTGTTTCAGCGACGAAGCACATCGCACGCAAATTGAAGGCTCAAAGCGCATTCAGTTCAGTGAGGATGCTGACGAGAATATGCGGGCCATGATATCAAAACCATACGCTAAAGTGCTGCGTGAAGCCTTGCCAAATGCAACATTCGTTGGCTTTACAGGAACACCTATTGCAGAAACCTATCAGACCTTCGGCGACGAGATAGACCGCTACACGATGGATCAGGCAGTGGCGGACAAGATTACTGTGCCTATCAAGTATCATCCACGCATAGCCAAAGTACTGCTGAATCAGGAGAAAGCGAAAGAGATTGAGGCATATTATGCCAAGTGCGCTGATGAAGGCTCGACCAAAGAAGATATTGCAAAGAGCAAGAAGGCCATGAGTTCATTAGAGATGATTCTTGGCGAGCCCGACCGTCTGGAAAAACTTGCAGTTGATATACATGACCACTATGTATCTTCCGTTGCCAATGACCCGGACAGAGTACAGAAAGCAATGATAGTTTGCTCAAACAGAAAGATTGCATACGACCTATTGTTGAAGTTCAAGGCACATTATCCTGAATGGTTTGATGAACGGAAAACGCCGGAAGGTGTCAATGTTTCGTCGGAAGAATTTAAAAAGCTGAAGGAAATGCCTACTATCGCCATGGTGGCCAGCGTGGGAAGCAATGATGCGGCAGACATGTACAATTATCTTGGAGGCGTTAAGAACGATCAACGGTCGGAAGACTTGGATGCTGCTTTCAAACAGGTACATTCCAATTTCCGAATCGTCATTGTAGTGGATATGTGGATAACAGGCTTTGATGTGGAGTGTCTTACCTACATGTATAACGATAAGCCGTTGCAGAAGCATTCGTTGATACAGACCATTAGCCGTGCCAACCGAAAATTCCCTGGCAAGGAGTATGGCTTGATAGTTGACTATATCGGCATTCGTGACCAGATGTTGGAAGCCAGGAAGATGTATGGTGGCGACAATTCTGTTGCATTAACCGAAGATGACATTGAACAGGCTGCTCTCATCTTCCGTGAATACATGGAGATATTGAAGGCTTTGTTCAGAAATTATGATTTGACACCATTCCTGAATCCGGAGACAGACCCTGCAACAAGATACACCCTGTTGGCAAAAGCAGCAGATTTTGTTTTCTTTTCTAACGAAAGTTTCAACTCTGTCAACAAGGATGGAAAGAAAACCAAGAAAGTTTCCTTCAAGACCTATTTCCTACAAAATGTGAAGAGAATGCGAAAGGCCTACGATCTTTGTCAGCCTTCGGGAGAACTCAGCGAGGAGGAGTCGGCATTGGCACAATGCTTCATGGCTATTGCAGGTATGGTATATAAGATGAATGGAACTGACGCTCCTGATACCGATACCATGAATCGGCGGGTGGCAAAGATGGTGGAGGAAGCTTTGAAGTACAATAATGTGGAGAGCATTCTTGAAGAAGGTGAAGAAATGGATATCTTCGGACCAGAATTCACGGAAAGGCTTGAAGACATCAAGATGCCAGCTTCAAAGTTGGAAACGCTGATAAAACTTCTTCGTAAACAAATCACGGAATATGGTAAGACCAATCAGGTAGCATCAAAGAAATTTCAGGAAATGCTGGAGGCCACCATTCAAGAGTACCACGACAGGCGCAAATTCTTATCTGAGCAAGAAGCTGGCGCTACTCAGGAAGCAACAGCGGAAAGTATCATCAAGAATGCCACAGAGCAGGCTCTAAACATTCTCAAAGGTATGCAAGCAGACCGAGAGAGTTTCCGTAAGTTAGGACTTACTTTTGAAGAGAAAGCGTTTTATGATATCTTAATTCATCTAAGAGACAAAAACAACTTCGAATACGGAGAAGACAAAGAGGCGGATGGTGTTGTTATCAATGATAAGTGTAAGAGCCTTGCTTGCAAGATTAGAGATATCATAGATGCAAAGTCTTCATTTGCTGATTGGCTCAACAACCAGCGGGTTCGTGACCAGTTGAAACAGGACATCAAGATTTGCCTTGTCAAGAATGGCTATCCTCCACAATATACTCCAGAAGTGTTCCGCGAAGTAATGGAGCAGGTAGAGAATTTCAAGGAGAACGAACAAAATGATTATATCGAAAGAAATTCGTCAAAAGCAGACCTTTCGCTTTATTCTCCAATAGAAGAAGACGCAAATCAAATGATGGCAGCTGAAGACATCTTCATCTATGGCAGCATTCCTGTTGACCTGCCTAATACGAGCCGCAATGAGTTGACTAATGGCAACTTGGATTTGGTTCTGATGTACGCCATTGGAAGTGGCGCACGCCAGAAGACGGAGTCTGCAGGCAAAATCGCTTTGGGTATAAAAGAAGATATGTTGAAGGGCGAACAGATGGCAGCATACAAGAGCATTAAATACTTAATGTTTCATTATTGGAGTAATCCTAAGGCCTATCTGTTGACCGGAGAACCGGTATTGGTTGATAAGGATGCTGTTCCATCAGAATACCTAATCCGAATGGATAAGGATGCCGTAAAGTATCTGTTGTTGGATTATAATCCCCAACAATCAGCAGATTTAGGTGATGTAAATATCTTAAAGACTCAGCGACGGGGTGAAATCAGATATCTCCCATTTGTAACGACATTAGAAAGTATCGTAAACTGAAAGAACTGAAAGAAACCGCAACCTTTGAAATCCGGATGGACTATAGTTCTCGTGACCCTGCAAAATTTTCCTCGGGGAGGAAAATTTTGCAACCTCCTCGTGGTCGCAAAAAACACCTCACGTATCTTGGTCTGCTGACAGGTCGTAATATACGATAGCAAGACATACCAACACTGAAAGAATCTTTCAGTTCTTTCAGATTTCAGTCTTGCTGATATGAGGGTTGATGGAACACTCCCTGGACTCTTGTCCGAAGCCTTTAAGTTGACAAGCATATGAGAACCTTCTATGTTACGCTGATTGTCAGCATAGCCCTGATAGTAGGAGGTTTCATTGTTCCTCCTATGGGCGTGATTGACGGTTCGGTACTGACAGCAGTTGGCCTGCTCCTGATGTTCGCAGTAGTCGAAAAGATTCCCGATGCCATCGCTGCTGGACGGTCAGTGAAAATCAGCAAAGGTGGCACCAGCCTTGAAGTAACCACTAAAGATCCAATATGAATTAACGTAAATATCAATCTTTTAGAGCATACCTCATCTGAAAAACGCTTGAGGTATGCTTGCGTTTTTATTACTTTACGAGTCTAAATCAAAATCGGTCATTAGAATTTCTGTGGGTTAATGCAATCGATACATTATTTTTTATAAACAAATAGTTGCTAAATGAAAAATTATTATTAACTTTGCAGCGCATAATTTTAATTTATATCTATATGAGAAAAAAATTCACACTCCTTGCAGCAATCTTGTGCTGCATTGCAACTGTCAGCGGACAGATCTATCTCCCGTTGACCGAAGATTTTTCGGATGCCACGTTCCCTCCAACGGGATGGACGCAGGCTTCTTCTAACACCACAAATTGGAATAGGAGTACAGGTCAGTCACATTCGGCGCCAGCATCTGCTACAATTGCCTGGGCAGCAGCAGGTTCATTCCAGTACCTCACCACACCACAGTTAGCTATCAGTGCTGATACAGCTTACGAGGTGAAATTCTGGATGTACCGTAACAATTCTTCCTGGTATTCAACAAAGACAGAATGCCTGAAGGTTTATTCTTCGTCAACTGCAAATGACGTTACAAGTGCAGCACTTCTCGGAACAATTGCTCCGTATTATGAGAATGCGCCCGCAGAGGCAGGAGCAGGATGGTATCAATATTCATTCGCTCTGCCATTAGGTACAACAAACCCTTACATTGTGTTCTGTTACGAGAGCGACGGTGGCGGTGGCTGCTATGTTGATGACATTTTGCTCCGCAAAGTGCCTTCTTGCCCAGACATCGCTGGTGCAGTGACAATCTCGAACGTAGGCATGAACTCAATGAATGTGACTATCGCTGATGCAACCGCCACAAGTTGGGAAGCAGGATACCGTGTTTCAGGCTCAGAAAATGATTACACTTTCGTTGAAAACACAGCATCTTCACTGACAATACAGTTGACAGGTCTGCAGGCTTCCACTTATTACGAGATAGTTGCCCGTCGCAAATGCGGTTCGGAGTATGGCGACAATACAATATCTAAGACAATGTACACACTTTGCCCTGCAATCGACCTCAGCACTTCTGATTTCCTTGAAACATTCGACGGCCTCACATCAGGTGCTGTAGGCGAATGCTATGATGGCGAAGATTGCGTAGGTCAATACTCGACCGTCTATGCAGTCTATGTTGAAAATGCAGCCCAAGCATATTCTGGCGACAAATTCTTCTCGGCAGCATACAGTGTTCCTTCGACATCCGCAGGTTCGATTTCAGGCGGCTCAATTGCTCTTTATCGCAGCACCCATCTGGAGGCAGGCAAAAACTATGAGGTTTCTGTATATGCAAAGATGAATGATGCTGCATACGGTGATATGTCGTATCGCATTAACTTTGTATATGGCACAGTGGCTGATCACAACAGCATGACACTGATTGAATCAAGCAACATCAACCACACCACATACGCAAAGAAGGCGGTATATTTCCAGGTTCCTACTACAGGCGACTACTATCTCGGATTCTACACGGACCAGCCAACCAATGGCTCGTACTATGTTTATGCAGACAACTTTGCAGCAAGAGAGTTGACAATCATCCCTCCAACAGGAATCAGCGCAGTGCCAACATCAAGGAGTGCAAACTTCACGTTCACAAACGTTTCGCCAAAGGCAGAACTCTTTGTTGACACTGTCGAGGCTGACGTAATGCTTGGACGTATAGCAACAGTGGCAGAACTGACAGGCACTACAGCCTCAGTTACAGGACTTGAGCCAAACACGAAATATTATTATGCAATGCGTGCAATCAACGGTAACGACACAAGTGTGCTTTCCGTTACTTCTTCGTTTATCACCATGGTAGAGCCAGACACAATACCATTCCGTGAAGACTTCGAGGGTTACACAGCAGACGAGTGGACAGGTGCCGAGTGGGCAACCAAGGCAAGTGGCGGTTCATACAAATTCAAAGTACTGGCAGGCGAAGCATATAATCATACAGCAGAAGGCAATCAGGGTGTGACAGTGCTCTCTTCTGGCACAAGCCCTTACACGATGCCATACCAGCAGGCATTCTGCCGCAACGTTGTGCTTGAGGCTGGCAAGACTTATCAGATGTCGGTTTATACTTACCGCTATCAAAATGTGTCTTACGACATCGAATTTGTTGCAGGCACTACTATGGATAACCTTGCCGCTCAGTGGGAGACTGTACGCATGACAAACAACGACTGGACAAAAGTCATTGGTTACGTAACTGTTCCTCAGGATGGCGAATATTACATAGGATTCCGCTCGTATAACAACGAGACGAACTATTTGCCAATTTATGATGACATTGAATTCAAAGAGGTTGCATGTACATCTCCATCGCTCATCAATGTCCAGAACATAGGTGCAAACAATGCCGAGATACATTTCACCACAACTTATCCAGCAACTGAAATAGTTGTTGACACAGTCAAGGCAGATGTCTTTCAGGGTCGTATCTATTCGAATGACAATGTTACCGCATCACCTGTTGCATTGACAGGTCTCACACCTAACACAGCATACTATTATGCACTCCGCACAATCAACGGCACAGACACCAGCGACTGGTCAATGATAGGCGAGTTCCGCACAACATGTGTTCCTGTTGATGAACTTCCATTCGTCGAAGACTTCGAGGATATGCCAGTAGGTTTGTTAGGTGGATGCTACACATTCAGCGCAGCCAATGACCGTACCCTGAATGTATTTGAAAGCGCAGATTGCAACCACACAGAAGGTGGGAACAAGGGTTTGGCAACAGCAACCGATGGCTCTTCTTCTGGGACTAGTTCAACCAATAGCTCTATGACTTTCTCGCGCAGCTTCGAATTGGAAGCAGGCAAGACATACGAGATTGCAGTATATAGCAAGTGCTCATACGCTTCTGCACTCTATAACATTGACTTTATGGTTGACAACGACGTAGTAGGCACCACGCTCGTTGACAACATGGAGTGGACACGTCAGCGTACCTATTTCACAGTTGATGCTGATGACGTTTATACAATCAGTATTCAGGCATCTCCAACGGGCAGCAATTATGTCACATACTATTTCGATGACATCACTATCCGTGAGGTGACTTGCATTACCCCTGATGTTGTTGTCATGACAGAGAAAGACACAGCCGCTTCTGTAATGTTCACCACAGGCGCAGGTATATACGAAGTTGTATATGACGTATTGCCTATAGATTTCAGCGACATGCTCGGCGCTTTGTATCACGACACTGTCATAACTGACGGCACCTTTGCCATAAGTAATCTCGACGAATCTACCGAGTATCATTTCGCAGCACGTCTTGTATGTGGCGAGGAGGATATGAGCGACTGGTCAGAAGAAATCACATTCAAGACTGCATGTGCACCTCACGCTGTTCCTTTCATCGAAGATTTCGAGTCGTACGAAAGTGCAACACCGCTGCCTGAGTGCATGAACGCATTCCCAGCAACAGGCTCTGAGCTACCATACGTCTATGCTGATGACGCATGCAACAATACTACTGGCGGCAGCAAGGGCTTGATATGCTATAATATCTATGAATCTTTCATGATCCCTTCTATTACGTCAGCGGCATTTGGTTTCAGCGATTTCGTATCGTTCGAGGCTGGCAAGGCATACGAGATTTCTATTTATGCTAAGAAATCCAACAGCGACTACAATCTGGCATTTGCCGTAAGTGGCAACAGAAACTACGAGGCAGCTACACCACTTAATGTTGACTCCGTCAAAAGTTCAGAATTCACGAAATACACTGCATACTATCTTGCAGAACAGACTGAAGGCATGTATGTACACGTATTTGCGCCAAAGAGTTCTTCATATCGTGGCATAATCTTTGACGATTACGCAATCAGGACACTGACAACATTTGTTGCCAATGACACTATGTGTCGTGAGGAAGAGAATTATCTGGGATATGGTTTTAATGTCAATGTCAACGAACTCCAGAATGGCGACAATGTTCTTGAGCGTGAATCAGGCGACACATTATATCATATAAATCTCTATCTTGACCCAGCAGACTCTACATTCGAGACATACGAGTTGAAGCAGGGAGAAACTTACATTTGGAACGGTCAGACAATCAATGCTGCTGGCACATACGAGGCTGTATGCCATACACGAAATGGCTGTGAGTATATTGCGACATTGACAGTAAGTGTCGTTTCCGGCATAGAGAACGTGGCAGAAAGAGTAATCACCCTTGCTCCAAACCCAATAAACGGTGGAGAGGTTGCATACGTATATGGCAACATTGAAGATGTGAAGAGTGTTGAGGTTCTAAACAACCTCGGACAGGTTATCAGTACATTTGAGCCTACTGCAAGTCCAATCGTTGTTGAAGGCATCAACATGCCAGGTCTCTATTACGTACGACTCATCACAAACGATGGCACATCAATGATCCAGAAACTTATCGTCAAATAACAGACAATAGTTTGATATTATTTAACAGGCTGCATCATTATAAGGTGTAGCCTGTTTTATATGTAGGTATTTTCCAATAAAAAAAGAATTGCTATATGAAAATTTTTTTGTAACTTTGCAGACTGAAAAAAAAATCATATCGCAATGAGAAAATTATATGCAATTCTTGCAGTTATAGTGATTGCCACAAGCCTTTCCGCACAAATCACGACACTGCCATGGCAAGAATCGTTTACAGGGTACAACAATCTTCCAGATGGTTGGGACAATGATGATTACGTCAATCCCGGTTATACTTCTGAGACACCATCGCTGAGATGGACAGTGCAAGACGAAGCATTGCATTTCACAGGACACAACGTTGCCGAAACACGGGCTGCGGTTAAATCGCCAGTCATAACATTACCAAACAATTACGATGCAACGTTGATGTTCAGACTTAAGAACACTGCATCTTGTGGAAAGGTCGGTGTCTATGTCTCGACAGACGGTGGAACCACCTATTTGCAGAACCCTTTGGATAGCAATCTTGTCAATACTACTGACTGGGCTGATTTTTCAGTATCACTTGCAGCATACAGAGGACAGTCAATAACGATTGTATTCTATGCAACTGCATGTCTGCAGCCTAAGGTCTATTATACAGAATTCAGCATAGATGACATAGAGATAGATGCCTCCCCAATATGCAAGATGCCAATAAATCTCCACACTTCTGATTTAAGCGACACATCAGCCACCCTGTGGTGGGACCTTGGCAGCGAAGGTGTCTTGCCTGACCAATATCAATTTCAGATGAGCGATGCTTTCGGTCATAGATGGAACGAGACTCTGACTTCGCATTACTCAACTCAATTGCAAGGACTCACGCCAAACACAGAATACACTATATCATTGAGGTCAGACTGTTCATCATCGAGCAAAGGTTTCTCTAAATATTCCACAATGAGTTTCACAACATTGTGTACGCCACAAAATTTACCATTTATTGCCGACTTTGACAACACTCAGGATTTGCCATCTTGCTGCATAACTGAACAATGCGAAATCAGCACACTCAATGGTTCGATGAAGATGTCGGCTGGAAAGACCGAATCTGCGACGTTTATTTCTCCACGTTTTGCTATCTCTGCAGACAGCATTGAAATTTCAATGAAAGTAAAACGTGCTAACCCCAATTACGTTTGCAAATACTTTGTCGGATTGATAAGCGATCCAATGGACGGAAGCACGTTTATGCCATTACTCTACGATAGTCTCTCCACAGGAGCCGACTGGATTGAGGTACGTGCTAATTCATCGCAGATTGGATTCAGTGACACCAATATGTCGGCTTGTATTTTTCTTGCGTCAGGCGAAAACTGCGTAATCTATATTGACGACCTTATAGTAAGGAAAATACCAACATGCGTAAGGCCGGAAGGAGTAACTGCCAGCAATGTCGGCAGCGACAATGCAACAATCAGTTGGACTTCTACCGGAGCAGCACAATACCGTGTTACGCTGATTGGAGAATCAGACACCACATACTATCTGCAAAGCGGAAATTCAATCAATCTCATTGAATTGACACCTAATCGCGATTATCGGGCAAAGGTAAGAGCACTCTGTGAGTCAAACGACAGTTCTGACCTTTCCAACGAAGTAACATTTCATACTCTGTGTGCAATTGCTGCAACGCCATATTTCAGCGAAAGTTTCGAGGCTGCAGGTACTCCAGAATGCTGGAGTAGCGGTTGGCTGATGAAAATATCAGGATCATCACTATTCTCTTCGTCAACAAGATATCGTCATACAGGAACGCAGTCAATTTCCCTGCCGAAACAACAGATTGGCAACAGGGCATACCTTTCAACCAACCTGTTGCCACTCACTGGCAATTGTGATGTCGCCCTATGGATTTGGCGAGACCTTACATCTGACTCTCATGTCAGAGTATGGGTGACTCCTGATGCCACAGACACCATAGGGGGAGTATGCTTAGGAACATTGTCAGCTCTGCGCACAGAACATCCTGCCGAGGCTTCTGACGGCTGGTACATGTACCAGTTCCCAATACCTACCAGCGGCAACAAATATATAATGCTTGAAGGAATAGCAGGAAGCAACGCCATCTACATTGATGACCTTTCAGTTATCCCATCACCTACATGTCGCAAGGTCTCAGGCATAAATGCGACAGCACAAAGCAGCACATCTGCATTGTTGAGTTGGACACAAAACGGATCAGCATCACAATGGTTAGTCAACTGTCAGGTGTATTCAGGTGCTTCATCGCAACAGAATATCCAGCAGACAGTAAGTACGCCTCAGATAGTCATCAACGGACTGTCGGCTGGTCAATACTACAACATTTCAGGAACTATTGCATCTTTGTGCGGAAATCAGGACACATCAGAGAGCGTGTCGTTCAACCTCTTTGTCCAGACACCTTGCACCCAGGCAGCAACATTGCCTTTGACAGAAGGGTTCGAGTCAGACGTATTCCCTCCTCTATGCTGGCAACAAAATAGCGTAATAGGAACAGACACATGGTACATAAATTCCGAATACCACCATTTAGGCAGATATTCTGCATACGCATCATCACATTATCAAGATGGTCGTACTATTTTGACAACACCTAAATTCACTCTCAACGGCACTGCATCAGAAGTGAAATTTAACATGTTCCGTGGAACAGCCAATGGTTTCATGAGCGACGAGGCATTGTATGTATATCTTTCAACCGTTGCAAACGACACCACAAATGCCATACTACTTGGAGCCATTCCTCAGAATTATTCTTTAGCACCTATCGAGAATGTTCCAGGCTGGCATTCATACACATTTGCCTTTCCTGCAGGCTCAAGTGGTGACAAGTATGTTCAGTTCGTATATCATTCTCAAGCGGGAAGCGGCACATACATTGACGATATCACAATACGCAATACGCCTACATGCAGCGATGTGCAGTGCTCCATAGACAGCATCACCGACACAACTGTTGTAGTGACAATGGTCACACAAGGTTGCTCTACATGGCAGTACATGGTTGATGCGAATCCTGCTGTCACTGTCAATGATATGTCTGCCACAATAACCAACCTCATTCCATATACGACATATCAGGTGAAAGTGCGTCAACTTTGCGGTCAGGGCTATGGTGAATGGTCTGATCCTATAGAGTTCAAGACTGCATGCAAAGCCGCAATTCTTCCTTACATCGAAGATTTCGAGACAACCGCAACGGGGACAATACCAGGCTGTATTTCTATCGAGAATTATTATAGCAACACACTGACAGTTGCAGTCACATCGTCAGCCGAGGCATTCAATCATACCGAAGGCGGTTCCAAGGGGCTTACTTCGGCAATATCGGCAGACAATGCTCTCACTCCGGCAATGAGCAATGGACCTTTGGGCGGTTACTCATACGTACATCTCGAGGCAGGCACAGACTACGAATACATACTAAATGTACGCAAGACATCATCAATAGGGCAAGAGTACAATATAGCAATATATTACGGTCTGTCACCAGACCACAATAAGATGACATTGCTACTTGCGCCTCAATTGATAACTTCTCCTGAATGGGAGGAAAAGAAAATTTATTTTTCAGCACCTACCACAGGCGACTACTATATAGGATTTTATGTCAACTCGCCAGTGTCAGGTGTGCCATTCTCTGCTTTCATTGATGACATTTCTATACGTCAGGTAGCATGCGTACCTCCTACGGCAACTTTCGTCTCGTCAATACGAAGCACTTCAGCAGACATCGCTATCAATACATTCACTGGTTCGAGATGGGAAATAGCTGTATCTGACAGGCCAATAGTCACTTCGTCAACACTTCACGGTAACATTTACCATAATGACAACGTTACATCTACTATTGTCAACATACCAGGTCTTGACCCTTCCACAACTTACTATTACTCTATTCGCACAGTGTGCCAATCTGGGGTTTCTGCATGGATGCAACCTGAGTCGTTCACCACAAGATGCGTAAGTGTCTCAATACCTTACAGCGACTCCTTCGAAGACATTACGACAGCAAGTTGTTGGACATCATCAGGACGTTCTTCATCGTATTCCCATAGCGGCATAGCGTCTATGACAGTAAGCAATGGTTCAATATCTTCACCAGAATTCACTTCTCCATTGATTGGCAACACTATGACTGCATGGGTTTATGCTACGTCAGATTCAGCAACGTTAGGCATAGGTGCGATGAGTGATCCAGACGACCCATCAACGTTCGAGCAGATTACTAACATCACCGTACCTTTCGCCAATCAATGGTACAAGGTGCAATGTCAGTTTGCAACGCTTGACGACCCATCTGCACGTCACATTGCAATAACCTATATCGGCAAGGACCGTCTCTATATAGACGACATCGACATAGTTCCTACTCCATCATGCACAGGTCCAGAAGATTTTCAGCTTGTCAGTGCAACGGCAAACTCAATTACGGTGTCATGGACCTCACAGATTCCAGTCATCGTAAAACTGAAACCAAGCGAGGGTGGTGCCTCAATATCTACACTGTGCCAGTCTTCACCTGCCGTCATACAGAATCTCCAGCCATCCACTCTCTACATCTTATATACCGCTTGTAAATGCGGACAGGACACATCAGAATACATGATGATGGGTTATTATTCCACAGCATGCGGTACAGTCATAGCACCATACACTGAGAGTTTCGAACATTCAAAAACAGGCGCAATACCAAACTGTTGGGACATAAGTGCTTCGGTCAACGCGGGCTCAAATCCTGACCTGATATGGAACACTTACGGTTACAACAGCAACAGGATGATACGTCTGATAAACTATGGTTCACGAGGTTCTGCAATAACCCGTTCTCCACAAATATCACTGCCTGCTGGTCGTATGTGGCAACTTGACCTTGACTATAGCCATCGTGCAAACTGCGGCAATTTCTACATCAGGATATTCAAGAACGGAACAATATCCAACCTCAAGTCAATACCTCAAGGTTCCATCGAAAGTCTTTCTGACAACAACCCTGGCAATTTCACCCACGTCACACTCGACCTCACTGCATACGCAGGAGAGACAATACAGTTGCAATTCAATGCAACAACCAACAATGGCAGCGGTGCAATATTCGTGGATAACATACGAATATCGGAGAAATTCTCCTGCACAGACCTGTCTGGCCTTACGCTCAGTGCTGTGGCAGAAAACGAAGCGACAATACAGATAAACGACACCGCAACAAGCCACACTCAGTGGCAATACATCATAGGTGAAAAGGGCCTTGAACCGACAGACTACACTCCTGTGACTTGCAATAGCAGGACAATCTCGCTCAGCAATCTGCAGAAACTTACAGAATACGATATTGTTGTGAGGGCAGCATGTTCAGCAACCGAACATTCCAACTGGAGCAGACTCTCATTCAAGACTACTGCAACCCCTGCAACGATACCTTATCACACCGACTTCACGTCAGGAGCGGACAATGTATGCTGGGTGTTCACGTCAATGCCAGGGTCAGCATCCCAACTCCTGATAGGCAGCAACAGCGAGGCTTTGCTTGCTTCTCCACAAGCTCTGTATGTGTCGGCAGACGATGGCGACAACTTCAGTTATGAATACAGCAAACCTTCTTCTACCAACGCATACAGAACTATAGCACTGGAAGACACCGTATATAAATTCGACATCTCGTACAGATGTTCAGGTGGCCTTTCAAACACCGACTATGCACGCATATACCTCATTCCTGCATCTATGGAGGTTCCTCAGCCTTCGCCAGACTACCATAGAAACAATGCCTTCCCTTCTTCATGTATCGCACTTGACAACAATGGCCCTATAAACGGGCTTGTCGGATGGCAACACATATCGAAGGAAGTTGACCTCAGAGGTCGTGCAGGGGCATACAACCTTGTGTTCCTCTGGGCAAACGATTCTTCATCCATGCTTCAGACACCACTTTCGGTCGGCTATGTATCTGTCGAAAAGGCAGGTTGCGCGAACAACCTCTCAGTATCTGCCGAAGCAACAAGCTCTACGGTCAAAATAAATGTCAACGGCAGCAGCAACTACGAATACAGAGTAGCACGCAAGGGCTCACCAGAGGCATACGAGATTTCCGGAACATCAACCGCTTCAACTCTGACACTCACAGGTTTCACACACTCTACCAGATATTACCTCTTCGTACGCAACCTCTGTGCTGACGGGTCAACATCCACATGGCAGAAAACAATATTCCAGACAGACTGCGGTGTTGTTACGCAATATCCATTCGTAGAGACATTCTCCGAAGCACTCTTCCCTCCGACATGCTGGGAGAGCCATTCAACTGTCAAAGGCATGAACTGGGACGGCACACCTATAGACGGTTCTTGGGGACATTTCTCGACAACTATGCCTACCGACAACTATTCCCATACTTCGGGCGCAGCAGAACTCCGTGGCTACAACGGCTCGGCAGCAGCTCTTGCAACACCTCTATTACATATAGATTCTGCAAGGGAATATCACCTCTCGTTCTACCTCTTCCGCCGCACCAGCAGCAATGCCCTCGGCCATGTCACCGTTTCTCTTTCAAAGACTGTATATCCAAGCAGCGATGCTATAGTACTCGGCGACTTCACCACCTACGATCCCACAGCATCTGTTGACGGTCCACGATTGATAGACATAGACATTCCTAAAGATGTCTATGGCGACTATCATGTGGTGTTCGAGGGATTCTATGTCAGCACCACGTGGATATTCGTAGATGATGTCACTTTTGATGTATATCCGCCATGCCGTACTCCTGTTTCATCACCTTTTGTCCTTGAAACAACCAGCAGTTCGGCAACTGCATATATAGACCTCCGCGGCAAGAGTGGCGCACGAATGGTCATTGCACCATTCATTCCTGGACAAACTTCAGTGGCAGACTCTATCGCAGGGGTTAACACAACAGACGGGAATGTCACGTTCGCAGGACTTAACGCAGGCTCAATGTATGCCATCTATGCACGAATTGAGTGTTCTGAAGATAATTATTCCGACTGGTCGGCAATGGCAAGGGCAGAGACAAAAGCAGACGAATGTTTCGCCCCTGACGGACTCAGATTGGTTGGTCAGGCAGGTCCTACATCTGTCACAGTCACATATGGTCATGCAGCAGATGCTACTACATACGAATACGTGCTGACAAGCGACAACGACACTCTCCGCAGTAACACCAATAACGACACACTGACATTTACCACACTCACGCCATCTACCGACTACACATTAAGGATACGCACTCTATGCACAGGCAACGACAGCACTATATGGTCGAACATTACATTCCGCACACTTGGCGATGCAACGACAGCTCCCTACTCGACAGGGTTCGAGGATGCGGTGGACAATGCCGGATGGGAATTTGCCCTCTCTGCTTCTCATAACAACTTCGTAATCTCAGGTGCCACCGAAGGACATAAAACTGGCAATTACGGACTTTACATCTCAAACGACCATGCATCCTATGCACAGAGCGTTCCTTCCTCAACAGAAGGCAAAGTGGTTCACAACATAACGTACGCAATGCGTACTATCTGGCTTGAACCTGGAATCTACGAGGCAGCCTTCGACTGGCGTTGCGATGCATACGTACCAGGAGAATACAGCAACTCATATTTTGCCAATGGACGTGCTTTCCTTGCACCTGCATCCACCCAGATGACTGGTGACGCGATAACATACCTCTACTGCAATCCTGTAGGCAGCATGGAACTCTTCGCCGGCAGCATGAAAAACAGCCAGACATGGCAACACTCGACAATGACTGCAGATGTCAAGACAGCCGGTTATTACAAGATAGTCTTTGCTTGGCTCGCCTACAACATGGGATATGCCAATGCCTCAGATGCAACTGCTTTCCCTCTGGCAATCGACAACTTCAGCATCGAAGAAATCACTTGCCGTCCACCATCATCACTCGATATCGTCTCTCTCCGTTCTTCGACCATCGACATAGTCGCAAACAACTTGAATGACGAGACAACGTATGAATATGGTGTATCACTCTGCGAGAATGCAGATTCCATAGCAACCATTTTCAGTTCACAGAGCGACACTCTGCACCTGACAGGACTGACGCCAAAGACACATTACTACATCTACGTCCGCCATACATGTTCTGATTCTGACAAATCGCCATGGAGAATGGTCGAGGCAACAACCAACGCAACAGAAGCGACAGTGCCTTACGTATGCCAGTTTGCCGACATGAATGAGAACAGCAACTGGGTCATAGCATGTAGAGGTGCTGCCAACTATTTCGTAATAGGCAATGCAGTGATGAACAATTCAGGCTCGTCGCTCTATATCAGCGATGACGGCACAGATAACCATTACGACACCTACACCACATCAACGGCATACGCATACCGCACCATACATCTTGACGCTGGATATTACGACGTGACGGCAGACTGGCGCGCTTACGGAGTCTTCTCTACCGACATGCACGCCTACGATTTCGGACGTCTCTTCCTCATTCCTACGTCTGTCGAGATTACAGACAATCTGCCTCTCAGCGGACTCACTTGGAATGCCTTGCCAGGCAATGCTATTTCGCTCGATAATAACCAAGCCCTCATCAACCAAGGAGCATGGGAGACTACGACAAGCATCATAAACATCACAAAGACAGGCGACTATAATCTAGTTGCATATTGGTACAATCAGGACGATGCATACGCAGGAGCAGGCGTAGGCAACCCTCCTGTAGCGTTCGACAACATCTCTGTCACAGAGTGCCTCTGCAGCCCTATCAAACTTCGCACAGCAAGCATAGGAGAAACAACGGCTGATGTTGTAGTCACAAGCAGCAACTATGGAGCACCAATACGCTATACCTTATCCAACATCGACTCTCCTTACAACCCATTGACGACAGATACCGTGTCAGGCGACACCCTGCACCTTACAGGACTCTCGCCATCATGTACTTATTACATCTATGCCCAAGCACTTTGCAGTGAGGCTTCATCGAAACAGGCACGCCTCGTGCTGCATACTTCATGCGGAACAGTCACCGCTCTGCCATACTGCGAAGGCTTTGAATCCTTTGCGCTCAACAGCCACATCAACAACCTCTCGAATATCTGCTGGAATGTATTCAACTATGATGCAATAGACGACAGGTCAAGCGCAACACCATATTATGGCTATATCGACAACACCAACTACCTCCACTCCGGCGTACGCTCGCTCCGTCTTCATGCTTCCGACATAGAGCCACTCGTCTTTGTCTTGCCAGACGTTGGTGACATCAGCGACGTAGCTTTCTCATTATGGTACATGACAGAAAGCACATCAAACATATGTCCAATGAAGATGGGTTATGTCACCAATCCTTACGATCCTTCTTCGTTCGTAGAACTTCAGCAGTTCAATGGCACAGGAACTATGCAACGTTACTCCCAGGCATTTGTCGGCACACCTGATGGAGCAAGAATAGCCCTCAGTTATGGTCCAGGGCAGAACACCTTCTGCTCAGCAACCTTAGATGATATTCGTGTTTCAAGACTCATCCATGCTCCAGAGGTTTACGACACCATCTGCTACGGCATACCATACATCGGCAATGGATTCTATGTCCAGGCAAACAAACTCTATGCAGGAGACAACGAGTTGAGTCGCGTCAAACTCTCGCCAACCGACAATGGCAACGACACCCTGTTCACCACACATCTATACGTTGAGCCGCAGATACACACCGATTTCTTCGACACATGCTGTGTGACGCAGTCATACGTCAAAGGTGAATGGAATATTCCTAACCCTGTCACAGGTTCATACATACATAACTATACAACCGCTGCAGGTTGCGACTCTGCTGTGATTCTCTACCTGCACGTGCTGCCTGCTACAAATGTAATTGTTGATACAATCTGTACTGGAGGAACCTACACATTCCACGGACGCCACCTGACCGATCCTGGAATGTACATTGATTCAGCGCTGAACGCTTTAGGCTGCATGACTATTGACACACTCTATCTCATGGTTCTGCCAGATACAATAAAGAGAAGCGTCTCTATATGCTATACTGAACTGCCATATCAATTCTATGGTAAAGAGCTGACAGCCTCTGGTACGTATGCAGAGCCTATAATTGGGTCAAGAGGTTGTCAACAGACTGACCTGCTGACACTCTATGTCGTACCTACTGACACCTTCTACACTGAGTATATATGCCAAGGTGGAACATATCTATTTTTTGATACTGTCATCACCACTGCAGGCACCTATACACGAAAGCACGTCAATCCATTTGGCTGCGACATGACCCACCATGTCACAGTGTCTGTCAACAGCATACTTGTCGGTGACGCATATAGTTATGCTTGTCAGGGAATACCATATAGTGGCAACGGCATTAACGGACTTATCGTTACTCAGGATACAACGGTTGATGTGAGAACAAAGAACCAGAGTTTCTGTGATTCGCTCACACATGTCCATCTGGACTTCGTTGCAACAAAGCATAGTGATGAGTATCATACGATAAATAAAGGCGAAACCTATACATGGAACGACAACACATACAGCAAGCCAGGCGATTACAACGAAACTCTGACTTCCTATGAGGGCTGTGACTCAATAGTTACTCTTCATCTGACCGTCATTGACGGAATTGAAGAAAATTACAGCATGAACATGGCAATCATTCCAAATCCTGTAAGCATTGGTCAGACGACCTATCTGACAGGTGAATATGATAGTGTGGAAAAAGTTGAGGTTATCAACTCGTTGGGACAAGTTGTCGAAGTAATCAAATGCAACGATGAACGTATTGAGTTAAAGGATTTTACAGTTTCAGGAATTTACCATGTAAGAATTACCATGAAAGATGGCAAGGTCTATGGTGAGAAACTGATAGTCAGATAATTGTTTTTTTGTCTACTACTCCAAAAGCGGTCTTCCAATTCCTTGGAAGACCGCTTTTGTATTATATTTGTCCTAGGGTTGTTTTATTCCTCCAATTTGAATTCGTAATGCTTGTCGTATTTCTCGCGAATTGTTACCCAAAGGGTCTTGTTAGCAATATCGTATGTGCTGTTATGGGATGTAAACCACAAGCCGTCCTCCTCATTGTACTCGCCTGTTGCGGCATATTTCTCGTATGCTGCAACTTCTGCGGCAGGTTTCTCCTCAGTCAGTACCTTATCTTTGGTCCAATAGGACATAGGATGGTCGTCGAATGTAGGAATCTTGGGAGTGTCATAATATTCCGAGCACCAGAAAGGATCGACGCTCGTGTCGTACGTCTGGGTGTAGCGGACCTTTTTCAGCAACTCCCACATACCCTGCATTGAATTGCCGGTATTGAAGTTGGCGGAGAGAATCCTGTATCTTTCCATACCGCAGGAGTGGGCTGGGAAGTGTATGTTATTGTGATCACTCAGGAATTTTTCTTCATTAAATAAGTGGTTGTAGAAGTTTGTCATAATCATCTGCGTCTGCTTCACAAATTTGACTTTATTGCCTTCCTCGCCCGTGAATTCCACTATCACGGTCTCGTTCGGGTCTGCAATCATAATGTGGCCGTCCCAAGTCGTGGGAATAGGCCTGATGTCGTGGCTCTCGATAAACGTCTTGGCCTCTGCAACACTTCCGCAGTTGTCGAGAAGTGCGCGGATAAGCTGCATCACCATAATCTGCGGAGCGCCTTCATTTGTATGAGTATGAGGGAAATCCTTGATGTCCGCTGCATTCACGACATTGATGTTGCAAACCAGTCCGGCATCATTGATGCCATCCATGGTCATCCACGGAATATACTTGAGCAGATCCTCGCTGAGTCCCGCCTTAACCATATCATTGGTAATATTCAGGAAACAGGTGTTCGCCACACCGATTGAAGCGTGAGGACGTGTAGCGGTTGCTTTTGTTTTTATTACGAATTCACAGATTTCGTTGATGTTGAAATCCAGATTGCGACCGTAGAAGTTACCGTTTCTGACAGCGCTGCAGCCGAATATCGGAACTGGACCATCGTCAAACAGGAGTTCGGAAGGGGCCTCGGTGTTATAGCCCTCAGCAGTATATTCATATAGATAATCGGCAACCTTATTAACTTTGATGCCAGTGGAATCTTCAGTCTTCGGATCTACTGGATCTTTTGGGTCATCTTTTTTATCCTTTTTACAACTGGAAAGCATACAGCTTCCAATAAACATCATCGCTACAGCGATGAGAGAGAAAATGTTCAATTTTTTCATGCCTATAATTTTTCATGTTTTAATTTAAATCTTTTTTCAAATCCACGATATACAATTTAGAAACGTATGTGGCGACAAGTTCAGGATTCCTGTAGTAGTTTTCAATCGAGAACCACTCGTTTATAAGCGAATCTCTTCGTCCAGCCGTGCGTATGTCGGCATTAACAAATTTGTCTATCATACTTGGAGAGAGGTAATCCATCCTATACACCAGTCCGTAGGGACAACTCTTGCGCAAATGAGAGCAGAAGCCAAATTCTATTTGGATTATGCCGAGTGCAGCCGAGAGTCAACATAGTTAACGCCCTAGGTCAAATGTTGTGTATATATATGTATTACGCCGCAACGCGGCACAACAATTGCCATGTATTTGTTATGCTGCGTTGCAGCGTATTATTGATATCGGTATCATAACCTACGGCGACGTGCTACGCACTCTGCCCTAGGCTAATATGTCGTGGGCTATCAGCCCATCAACATACATAGCAACAGTTATATTCCTTATTTGTTGACGAACTCGTCAATTGCGCTGCAAAGGTACAACATTATTTTGATATGGCAAGGTTTTATCTGCATCTATATTTTGCATTTGCGGGAGCTTATGAAGTATTATTTTTGCAAAACATTTGGTCAATTCAAAAATAATTCGTAACTTTGCACTCTAAATGATGTGCTGCGTACATCATGGGCAAACACAACTTATGTATGCTTGGTGGAATTGAATAGTGTGGTAGTTATACCGAAGGATGAAATGTTAATTATTTTAACATAATCTGAAACGTTGAAATTTCACCTGCGTAGCGAGTGAAAGAAATGATTGCATAATTATCGTGATGCGATTGCACCTCCCATCCACCTCCCATCCACCTCCCATCCACCTCCCATTTTTTATGAGAGTTTCGTGGGAGGTTTCTGGGTACATCTGTGTTATCGCATTTATATTTCGAAGATGATTCAGACGCTACATTGACGTTATGCGGCAATTTGACAAGGAAATAATTTTATAAATTTTAACAATATGGCAATAGTAAAACCTGATGGTTCCATTTCGGGAGCTATGGATGATGGAGTATTTCGCAGTTATGATGGAGTGACTGTATTGAGCAGCAAGCCTGATGTCGTACGTAATCCGCGAAGCGAGTCGCAACAGACGAACAGACTGAAGTTGCGCAACATTATCAGCATGTACAGTTGCATGAAAACGGCATTGAAAGACAATTTCCAGGGAAAGTCTGGCTGTCAGTCGGATTATACGCGTTTCCAGTCCTGCAACATGACGGTAAAGACAGCCGTCTATCTCACATACGACGAAAATCTGAATCATGCATGTGTCGTTGCTCCGTATGTCGTCTCTTTCGGCACTCTCCCCACGATTGAATATCATCTTGAGGATGATTGGTTGGTTACGGACATTGACGTGAATGGAATGGTTGTGGATGAATGCGCTACAATGTCTGATCTTAGTGAACTTATCCCGCTCAGAAACCCTGACTTTTTCAGACGGGGCGATAGGGTAGGGCTGATGGTATGTTGCCAGAAAACCTTACGCAAAGCTGTCCCTGGTGGTTACGACCTCCCTGTGGCAAGCTGCATATATCGTGAATTTGAACTTGGTGTCAAAGACCAAACTCCTGTCAGCCAGTATATGCCTGATTTTGAATTCCGTATCAACGAAGATAACAAACTCTGTTTCCGCAGTCAGGGTGCATGTGGACTGGCAGTCGTACGCAAGCGTGGCGAGGGTAGGAAGGCATTTTCGAGCGTCCAGACTCTTGCTGTCAACAACCCTATGCTGGAAAAATACACCTCCGACGAGCAAAGGCAACTTGCCATCGCAAGCTATGTCAATAAGAAGAGCAGGAAATAGTGTCCGCTCTCGTCGGTCATGCACCAAAAAACACCTATCAATTGGAATTTTTTGTGCTTAACCACTAAAAATGGCCTATAAAACGAAACGAGGTGACCCAAAACGACCTTCTGATGACTTGTAACTATTTTATTAGTAGAAGGATGACTTTTTTAGGACAAAATCTTGCGGAAAGCAGGAGACGAAACTGGGTCGGCGAATTTGCTCCTCTGACATACCTAAATATTTTCGCTCAGAATATTTGTGTATCTTGAAATAAAGCAGTATCTTTGCAGTGCGAAGCTCGGTTGTAAAACACACGCCCACTGTAACCTATAAAAACAGCAAGAACGAGATAAATAAAGCGATTACTGATCCGTAATAAAACAATAGATTAGCAACATCCCGACATGTTCGTTATTACCAAAGCAGGAGGTTTTCCTGTGGACGTAGGTGCTGATAATATACTATCCTTTAGCAGTATGCTAAGAAGCAGACGAATAAGTGAAGTTCTTCAGAAGACAGGACATTGGGATTTGATGTGAACAATGATTTGTTCGCAAAGCATTCTTGGTATTTCCGTAATGCATTGGTTCGTGCCAACTATCACAATATTGCAAAGGGAATAGACTATACCCCAATATATCTTGAGCGTTTCTTTCGTAATCTATTGTTTGGCGAACAATGGGACTTGCGTAACCGCTATCTGCATATTCATCCAACAGCAGAATGGAGTGTGCAGCCAAATCTAAGTACCCCACAAGTACCCGACAAGTACCCGACAAGTTACACACCAATAACCCGAATATAATAC
>JAKSNT010000029.1 GCA_024399575.1 Paludibacteraceae bacterium | reverse complement strand
TCATATACGATGGAGAATACAAACATGAGGGGAACAGATTCTTCATCCCTTTATACATGGCAGGACTGCTATAACTTTTCCGGAATAAGCAGATGATGATGGTCTGGGTATGGAAAATTGTCGTAACTTAGCAACGTCAAAACAAAATAAAGAGATAATTATAACGAATAAATTCCTATGAGTATGAAAAGATTATTGGTTATTTGCCTTACGATGATGTTGACATTGTCGAGCGCATTCGGACAGGACTCTGTGAAACATTCCCTCGGAGGTTCAGTGGGCATTCCGGGTCTTCGCCTTGGCATTTCGTACAAGGCTCAGTTTCAAAACCACTTTTCGCTGCTTGTGGAGGGTGCTGCTGGAACCATGAATATCTACTGCGCAAATACGTATGGTTGGTCGGTTGACTTTTCTTTTCTCAACTTCAGTGTCTCGCCAATTTTCCTTTATGACAGTCGTTCGGGCAGACAGTTAGATTGGTTTATAGGTGGCGGTCCAGTGTGCGGTTGGGTATGTATCTTTAATGGACATAGAGGAATTCAGGTCGGGGGCTTGCTGTGTGCAGGTTTAGAATGGCATTCCGAGCGTAAACCAATAGACGTGGCATTGGATCTGCGTCCTTCGGCTTCGGCTCATCTTGAACCAGATAGACAATATGCGCCTGCTACTATCTTTGACATGCCGCTGACGATTACAATCAGGAAAAGATTCTGAGTGTTTGATTAAGGTCCTGCTGGTTGGGACGATTTATTAGAAAAAAAGACTTATCTTATGTATGATTATAACAAATAAATTCCTATGAGTATGAAAAGATTATTGGTTATTTGCCTTACGACGATGTTGACATTGTCGAGCGCATTCGGACAGGACTCTGTGAAACATTCCCTCGGAGGTTCAGTGGGCATTCCGGGTCTTCGCCTTGGCATTTCGTACAAGGCTCAGTTTCAAAACCACTTTTCGTTGCTTGTGGAGGGTGCTGCTGGAACCATGAATACCTACCTTATTTCGCCCAATCAGACTGAACAGAGGAGTATAGATGTGTGGTCGGTTGGCTTTTCCTTGCTTTCATTTAATATCTCGCCGATTTTCCTTTATGACAGTCGTTCGGGCAAGCAGTTGGATTGGTTCATAGGTGGCGGTCCAGTGTGCGGTTTTATGATGGGCATCAATAATGTCAGACCTGTTCAGGTCGGGGGCTTGCTGTGCGTCGGTTTCGAGTGGCATTCCGAGCGTAAACCGATGGATGTTGCATTGGATTTGCGACCTTCGGCTTCGGCTTGTCTCGACCCATACAGGCAATATGCGCCTGCTGCAGTCTTTGACATGCCTCTGACGGTTACAATCAGGAAAAGATTCTGAGCGTCTGATTGACCATCAGCGATTTGACCAATTTGAGGATATTTGCCTCACAGCACTTTCTAATTCTAATGACCGATTTGGGTTATAACATAAGAGGGTTTTTCCAAAGAAAAACCCTCTTAAAGTAGTGCGTCCGGGAGTCGAACCCGAGTTTTCGGCGTGAGAGGCCGACGTCCTAGGCCACTAGACGAATGCACCATACAGGACGCAAATGACATCCCTCATTTGCGACTGCAAAGGTACGACTTTTTTACGACCCCACCAAATATTTTGGGATTTTTTTTCAAAAAAAAATTTCAAACAAAAAAATTATTTTTTTTTACAAATAATTTGCCATGTCAGAAAAATGTTGTACCTTTGCAGCCCGAAATTAAAGCATAGTATTAATTAAATATCAGGAGGACTGCCTTATAGCTAAACAAGCCCCAAACAAGCAGGAAGACAAATACCGCGTCAACAACCAGATACGTGGTATCCGCGAAGTTCGAGTTGTCGGAGACAACGTCGAAAGCAAAGTCTATCCTATCGAACAAGCCATGAGATTGGCTGACGAAATGGAACTGGATTTGGTCGAAATATCGCCAAACGCAAATCCACCAGTTTGCAAAATAGTTGATTATCAAAAATTTCTCTATCAACAGAAGAAGAGAGAAAAGGAAATCAAGGCAAAGCAGGTGAAAATAGAAGTCAAAGAGATTCGTTTCGGGCCTCAGACCGATGAGCATGACTACAATTTCAAGCTCAAACATGCCGAGGAATTCATCAAAGATGGCAACAAGGTAAGGGCATACGTCTTCTTCAAAGGTCGTTCGATACTATTCAAGGAACAAGGCGAAGTGCTTCTGCTCCGTTTAGCAACCGACCTCGAAGAAATTGCAAAGGTAGATTCGCTTCCTACCCTCGAAGGCAAGAAGATGATTATCATGCTCTCGCCTAAACCAAAGAAATAAATACACATTTATATATAAAACAAAAAAAGTTATGAAGACAAAAACTAATTCCGGTGCTAAAAAAAGATTCGCTCTTACCGGAACAGGAAAAATCAAACGTAAGCATGCTTTCAAAAGCCACATTCTTACAAAAAAGTCACTCAAGAGAAAACGCAACCTCACTCACGTTGCAATCGTTGAGAATGTTGACAATAAATCTGTCAAAGCATTGTTGGGCATGAGATAACCCCAAGAAGTGAGATTTTTTATTAGTTAAACCGAATGATTCAGCCCAAAAGTCCAAAACATGGACGCTGACATTCAAAAAAAATTAAAGTTATGCCAAGATCAGTAAATCACGTTGCATCACGTGCAAAAAGAAAAAGAATTTTGAAGCTCACCCGCGGCTATTTCGGAGCTCGCAAAAACGTGTGGACAGTCGCTAAAAACACTTGGGAGAAAGGTCTCCTCTATGCTTACCGCGATAGAAAGAACAAAAAACGCAACTTCCGCGCTTTGTGGATTCAGCGTATCAACGCTGCCGCACGCTTGGAAGGCATGTCATACTCACAACTCATGGGTGCCATGCACAAGGCTGGAATGGTGATGAACAGAAAGGTACTGGCTGACCTCGCAATGAATCATCCAGAAGCTTTCAAAGCTATCGTCGCAAAAGCTAAAGCAAACTAAGACAGCATCTTAAAACGCAAGACAAAGAGGAGAAGAACAATCTTTTCCTCTTTATTTTTTTTATCTTAAATAGTTTGGCTATCACAAAAAAAAATCGTACCTTTGCAACCGAAATTATTATAAAGGTTTTGAAATGAATGTAATTAGAAAAGTCATCACAATGGGTGATGGCACAGAAGTGATTCTCGAGACCGGGAAGCTTGCAAAACAGGCAGATGGTGCCGTCATGCTCACCGTTGGGAAGACCATGCTCCTCGCAACGGTAGTAAGTGCGCAAGATGCTGTTCCCGGCACAGATTTTATGCCGTTGTCAGTAGATTACAAGGAAAAATTCGCCTCTGGCGGCCGTTTCCCTGGTGGTTTCACCAAACGCGAAGGCCGTTCGTCAGATTACGAAATACTCATTTCCCGTCTCGTTGACCGCGCTCTCCGCCCACTGTTCCCAGACAACTACCATGCTGAAACATTCGTGAATGTCACGTTATATTCGGCTGACGGTGTAGATATGCCTGATTCCTACGCAGGCCTCGCCGCCTCAGCTGCATTGTCTGTTTCAGACGTGCCTTTCCAAGGTCCTATCTCTGAGGTTCGCGTAGCACGCATCAACGGTGAATTCAAGGTAAACCCTACTTTCGCTGAACTCGAACAGGCTGACATGGACATCATGGTCGCTGCTACGCTTGACAACATCATGATGGTCGAAGGTGAAATGAAGGAAGTTTCGGAAGACGACCTTCTCAACGCAATGAAAGTTGCTCACGAAGCCATCAAGATACACTGCCAGGCTCAGCTCGAATTCATGAAAGAAGCAGGAAAGGAAAAACGCATCTATGACCACGAAGTAAATGACGAGGAGCTCCGCAAAGATGTCCGTGAAAAGACTTATGCCAAAGCTTATGCCGTTGCAACTTCCTGCAACACAGACAAGCACTCACGAGCAGCCAACTTCCAAGCTGTAATCGATGAATACAAAGCCAATTTCACCGAGGAGGAACTCGAAGAGAAAGGCGAAATGATAAACCGTTACTACCACGATGTCGAACGTGACGCAATGCGCCGTTCAGTCCTTGACGAAGGCAAACGACTCGATGGCCGCAAAACCAACGAGATTCGCCCTATATGGTGCGAAGCAGGCTATCTGCCAGGACCTCACGGCTCGGCAGTATTCACACGTGGCGAGACCCAGTCACTCTCGACTGTCACCCTCGGCACAAAACTCGATGAAAAACTCATCGACGAGGCTCTCATTCAAGGTAGCGACAAGTTCCTGCTCCACTACAACTTCCCTCCATTCTCGACTGGCGAAGCCAAGGCTTCAAGAGGTATCGGCCGTCGCGAAATCGGTCATGGAAATCTCGCATGCCGCGCACTCAAATCAATGATTCCTGACGAATACCCTTATACAATCCGCGTGGTTTCTGATATACTCGAATCAAACGGTTCTTCGTCTATGGCAACTGTATGCGCAGGATGCCTTGCTCTGATGGATGCAGGTGTTCCAATCAAAAAACCAGTTTCCGGCATAGCAATGGGTCTTATCTCAGAAAACCACGGTACTAACTATGCAGTGCTTTCTGATATCCTTGGAGACGAAGACCACCTCGGAGATATGGACTTCAAGGTGACAGGCACACGTGACGGAATCACTGCTACTCAAATGGATATAAAAGTTGACGGTTTGAGCTACGAAATCCTCGAAAAAGCCCTCAAGCAGGCACACGACGGAAGAATGTTCATCCTCGACAAGATTCAGGCTGAGCTGCCTGCTCCTCGCCCAGACCTCAAACCTCATGCACCACGTCTCGTCGAAATGGACATTCCAAAAGATTTCATTGGTGCTGTCATAGGTCCTGGTGGAAAGATTATCCAAAACATGCAGGCTGAATCAGGCACAACAATCACTATAGAAGAAGAAGGCGAAGTAGGACACGTCCAGATAGCAGCTTGCAACAAAGAGAGCATCGACAAGGCTATGGCTATGATCAAAGCAATAATCGCCGTTCCTGAAGTCGGTGAGGTCTATGAATCAACAGTTAAGTCTATCATGCCTTACGGTTGCTTCGTTGAGTTCATGCCGGGCAAGGAAGGATTGCTCCACATTTCCGAAATAGACTGGCGCCGCTTCGAGACAATGGAAGAGACAGGCATCAAGGAAGGTGACAAGATTTCTGTGAAATTGCTTGACATTGACCAAAAAACCGGCAAATTCAAACTCTCTGCACGTGTTCTTAAAGAGAAACCTGAAGGCTATCAGGAACCTCAGCCACGTCCTCGTCCTGAGCGCCCTCGTAACGACCGCCCACGCAACGACCGTCCTCGCCAGGAGCGTCCTCGTCAGGAACGTCCCCAGATGGAACGCACCCCCGAAGGAAGAGTGATTGAACCTGCAGAACGTCCAAAGAATAATCCTGCCGATATTCTGGAATTTTAAATAAGACTGGTAAGGTGCGCAAAGAAACGCAACTTGCCAGTTTGCACGCGCCTATAGTTTAATGGATAGAATGAGAGATTCCGGTTCTCTTGGTTACGGTTCGATTCCGTATAGGCGTACCCATTAAAAAAGAAAGAGGCGGATTCATAAACTGAAATCCGCCTCATCTGAAAACTAAACTTAATTAGAATTAAGCTTGTTTGATAGCCTCAGCAGGGCAAACAGATGCGCAAGTACCGCAGTCAACGCACTTATCTGGGTCGATATGATAGATATCGCCCTCAGAGATAGCCTCGTTAGGACATTCACCGGCACAAGTACCGCAAGCCATGCAATCTTCAGAAATTACGTAAGCCATTTTCTTAAATAATTAATTATTAGTACTAATTTTAATGTTCTGCAAAGGTACAAATTATTTTTGACGCATACAATAATATAACAAAATATTTTAGCACAATCTTTCTATAGTAAATACACTATCCTGCAACATGAAAAAAACATTCTGCATATTGATTCTAACCACTTGTATTTGTTGTGCTTCTGCCCAAAATCTACCGAACGTAGAATATAAACGTCTGCATTTCGGGTTCAGTCTTGGATTGGACATTTTGGACTTTGGCATTAAGAATTCGATGGCTACAGCTCCAAATGGTTGCGTTTATCAGGCAGAAGTTTCCTCACTCATGCCTGGTTTCAATGTCGGACTGATAGGCGACGTGCGTATTTGCAATTACTTGAATCTGCGTCTTGTCCCTACATTCTATATCGCAGACCGCACACTGACATTCATGAACAACAAGAACGATGATCTCTACAAAATAAACGTCCGTTCAACTATGATAACAGTCCCTGTACTGCTAAAGTACAGCGCTGTGAGGATCAACAACTACGGAATCTATGTCATCGTAGGAGGCGGAGTGCTGTTTGACTTCTCTCACGAACAGAAAAATCCGTTGTTACTGAATTACGTTGACTATTTCGTCGAATTCGGAGTAGGCTGTACGTTCTACACAAAATATTTTCGCCTTTCGCCTGAACTCAAATTTGCATTAGGTTTCAGCAACATCCACACCAACTGGGAAAAACGCGAGGCAGAAGTCAACGGTGGATACCTTGACCCAGACTGGAAACCCTACAACGATGCTCTTGAAAAACTCACCTCACGCATCTTCACACTGGCTATCAATTTCGAATAAAAAAAAACTGCAAAAGGCTCAACGCCTCTTGCAGATATATACATAGGAAACGACAACGACTATTCAGCCGACATCAACTGTGTCTCTAACTCCTCAGCCAATTCGGGATTCTCCTCAATACATTGCTTCGCAGCATCGCGCCCCTGCCCGAGACGCGTGTCACCATAACTGAACCAAGCACCTGACTTCTTGATAACACCCTGAGCAACGCCAAGATCAATAATCTCGCCAGAACGCGAAATACCTGTACCGAACATAATGTCGAACTCTGCCTTACGGAATGGAGGCGCCACCTTGTTCTTGACAACCTTTACCCTAACCTGCGAACCATTTGCCTCATCGCCATCCTTCAATACGCCTATCTTACGGATGTCAAGACGAACAGAAGCATAGAACTTCAAGGCATTACCGCCTGTAGTGGTCTCGGGATTGCCAAACATCACTCCAATCTTTTCGCGCAACTGATTTATGAAAATGCAGGTGGTATTGGTCTTGTTGATACTTGCCGTGAGTTTGCGGAGAGCCTGACTCATCAAACGAGCCTGCAGGCCAACCTTATTATCACCCATCTCACCTTCCAGCTCAGCTTTAGGAGTAAGTGCCGCAACAGAATCAATGACTATAATATCAATTGCCGACGAACGAATCAACTGATCAGCTATTTCCAATGCCTGCTCGCCACTGTCTGGTTGGGAGATAATGAGATTATCGACATCAACGCCAAGATTCTCAGCATAGAAACTGTCAAAAGCATGCTCGGCATCAATCATAGCTGCTATACCACCCATTTTCTGAGCTTCAGCCATTGCATGAATTGCCAAAGTGGTCTTACCCGAAGATTCAGGACCATATATTTCAATTATTCTTCCACGAGGATATCCGCCAACGCCAAGCGCCTTGTTCAGACCAACCGAGCCAGTAGGGATGACGTCAATATGTTCAGTTCGCACATCGCCTAATCTCATGATAGAACCACGACCATGGTCCTTATCAATTTTCTCCATTGCAAGTTGTAAAGCCTTCAATTTTTCAGGCGAAATTGTCTTTTTTTCTTCCATAAATATGATATATTAAATTAGAATAATCTTTCCTCACGCTGAGTGTCAAGTTTAAGCAACGTAGCCAGCAACATCGTGAAGCCCAACATTCCTGACCCACCATAGCTGACCAATGGCAATGGTATGCCGATTACAGGCATTAGACCAATCACCATACCGACATTGATAATGAAATGGAACAATATAATACCCAACACTCCATAAGCATAGCATCTCGAAAACTTATATTCCTGTCGTTCGGCAATAACCAATATTCTATACATCAAGCCAAAATAAAGTCCAATCACGACCAAAGCACCCATAAAGCCCCACTCTTCAGCCACGGTACAGAATATAAAGTCAGTATGCTGTTCCGGCACATATTTCAACCTTGTCTGCGTACCATTCATAAATCCTTTGCCAAACAAACCGCCAGAACCAATGGCTATTTTAGATTGTATTGTATTGTAGCCAGCCCCATGAGGATCATCTACCATGCCCAAAGCCACCATAATACGGTTCTGCTGATGCGGTTCAAGCACATTATCGAAAGCGTACCCGACAGAAAAAGTGGAGACAGTCGCAACAATGACAAATACCGCTATCCAAAAATAACCTATACGCCATCGCAAGAACGACATTACAATAAGATATAAGCCACTTGCAATATTCAGACCTGCAAGGAAATAAATCAGATTGACATTAAATCCCAATATCACTCTGAACACGACAAAGGCAATGACTGTCAGGACAAAGGCAGACACAATATATAGTACAGACCACCAATTGTAATAATAGTACAGAATGAACAAAAGTTCAACGACAAGAACAACAAGCAATGCCACAACCAACCCGACTGGCACACCCTCCATGGAACAGAACATCACACTGCTGAACCTAAGTACCAACACAGACAAGACTATAGCAAGGAAAGCCAGTAGCAACACCAAACCAGGCATTCCTTCCCTGTACATCAACAGGATAAACGAAAGATATACCAATGCCGTACCTGTCTCCTTTTCCATAATAATAAGCCCCATCGGCAAAATGAACAAGAATATGGCCTTCAAATAATTCTTCACCCCCTTCAATTGGAACGAATATTCACTCATACACTTTGCGACTGCCAATGTGACAAAATACTTGGCAAATTCGGCAGGCTGTATTTTAATGAACCCTAAATTAATCCATGAATAAGAACCTTTAGTGTCGCCTCCCAAAAGCATTGCAATAGGCATAGTAACCGCAAGCAATACCATCATAGGCCAATACGAGACGTATGCAAGCTGACTGAAAACATTATTCTTGATAGAAAAAATGACTATGGCAATAAGTAAAGAGGCAGCAATCCATATCAACTGCTTGCCAGAATACGAACTGAACTCATAAAACGAAACCTGAGTCTCGGTCACACTGGCACTGTAGATATTAAGCCACCCGAAAGCAACCAATACCAGATAAATGACAAGCAATGGTTTGTCAACATGTTTTATTGCATTAAATTCACTTGCCATCGTTCATCACTGAATTTATTCTATTTTCAAAATCCCGAACCTCGGCATTAGTAACCGACTCAACCATCCTGTCATATAGATCCTGACGGCTGCACTCACGGGTCAAATATTTTTCCATACACAACGACGCAATAGGATTAGCCCATGTCGCTCCAAATCCAGCATTTTCAATTATTACGGCAATAGCTATTTTTGGATTGTCAGCAGGCGCATACCCGATAAAGACCGAATGCGGAGTAGCATTCCGACCATTGTCTGCAGTTCCGGTCTTGCCGCACATGTCATAACCTGGAATCTGATAATGTCGTCCAGTGCCATACTGGCATACACGCCACATACCTCGCTGGACAACAGCAAAATATTTTCTATCTACATCCGGGAAATGCTTGCGTGAGAGCAGAGAATCGTTTTTATTCACATGAGGGGTGATATACCAACCGCCATTGGCAATTATCGAAGCGGCATTGGCGAGCTGTATAGGTGTCACAAGCACTTCGCCCTGACCGATGGAATTTGAACGTATGGTCAACGCCCTCCAACCCTTATCGCCATAAATCTTGCTATATGTCTTTATGGATGAAATTGCGCCATCCTTCAGCCCGGGGATGTCAGAATCAGAAAAGGCAAATCCCATACCAAGCGAAAACATAATATTACGCCAACGGTCATAATTTGCATGGAACCTTGCATGATCAAATTGTATTTTTTCAACTCCACGCTTATTCTTTTTTTTCACATAACATCCTTTCTCAATCGTCGCTTTATATGCCTGCCAGAAATACGGATTGCAACTCTGCTCGATAGCCCCCTCCAACGAAACTGGCGAACCATGGTGATGAGTACACTTTATTGGATAGGAACTTGGACCATTGCATGGGAATAACGTCTGTTCTGTAATTCCTCCCATCTGCTGACATACCAACGCCTGCAAGGTCTTGAATGTCGAGCCAGGAGGATATTGTGCCTGAATGGCTCTATTGATTAAAGGTTTTGACTTGTCATTAACCAATATTGGATAATATATCCTTCTATTCCGACCTACAAGATACTCAGGATTCCACGATGGACTTGAGACCATACACAGAACCTCGCCAGTTGATGGTTCAATGGCGACAACACTACCCCTCTTCCCTTTGAGCAATTGTTCAGCAAAGATTTGCAAATCAATATCTATGGTCGATATGATATTCGATCCTTCTACCGGACGGACATCATACTTTCCATCCTGATATTTGCCCTTAATGCGGCCACGGACATCTCTGAGCTGGATTTCCTCACCGTTCTTACCCCTTAATTCTTCCTCGTATGCCCCCTCAATTCCAGTATCGCCAATATAATCGCCCGAACGATAAGTGGGTTTCTCATTCAATTGTGCCTGACTTATTTCCCTGATATATCCCAATATATGTGCAGCAGCATCATACTTGTATTTGCGAAGCGTACGCGACTGAATTGAGAATCCTGGGAAACGCCACAACTGCTCCATTATTTTCGCATAGTCTTCGGGAAGAAGCTCTGTCATAAACCGCTGAGGCAAACATGGTGAATAACCACTCACCTTCTTAACGCTTTCAAAGCGTGCTTTGACAACATTCTCATCCTCATTCAACAATTTGCTCAAAGCCAAAGTATCAATTGGATTGCCATTCTTGTCTGCGATATTCACCTTGTCCATTGTAACCAGCAAATCATAAGTGCGCTGATTATAGACCAACAACTTATTGTTCCTATCAAAAATGGCACCTCGTGGCGCATACACAATTTTGTGATAAAAGGCATTTCCTTCGGCTGAATCCTTAAAATCTCCTGAAAACTGCAAAACGCCAATATATATTAAATATATCAGCGGTACCAAACCTATTATCACAAAAACAATAGTTTTTCTATCCTTATATACATCTTCGTTCATTACTGAATCAAGTCTTCAACTTATCCATCAGCAATATTATAGCCAACGAAAGAATTGTACTTATAATGGTTTTCAAAAGTACGAATAGAATAAGACTGAAGTCAAACGACTCTAAAGAGAACAACACTAAATGGTGTATGAACGTCACCAATCCAGCATACCATGCAAACGACCAATCCATATTTCCAAACCGAGGTGCATATTTATCTAATATTTCAGGCATGGCAGTCAATTTCAACAATGATGGTTTCATGTATGCTATAAGAGTGGTGGCAATAGTATGAATCCCGTATGAGCCAGACAATACGTCAATCAGTAACCCCATGAAAAATCCGACCAACATCAACTCAATCCGACTGACCTTGTTAGGAAAAACAACTATAAGGAATATATATGGAAATGGATTAATGAAAAAATTGATTTGCACATGGTTAAAAAACAGGACCTGCAAAGCAACCAAAACAATGAACCAAATAAATATTTCTAATCTGCTTTTCATTTATCGATACTATCTTGTAACACCTCTAATTCCTTCTTCCCTTCATACCTAACAACCGACACATACTCCAGACTTCCGTAATCAACCGAGACATTTACATATACCTCGTTGAATCCATCTACGTTCTTTATCCTCCGCTTGTTGACTCTGCCTATCAAGACGTTTTCCGGAAATGTCTGGGAAAAACCTGACGTAACGACACTGTCGCCAACTTTCGGACGCACATGGCTCGGCAACTGATCCAATACCACTCTGTCAGAAAACTCACCATCCCATGAAATCCTACCCAATTGGTTGTCTTTCTTCAATTTCGCGCTGACAGCCAATTGTGTACATATCAAAGTCAACACCTTGGCATAATGTTTTGAAGCACTGCTTACCATACCGACAAATTTTCCGTTTGCGACAACGCACATGTCTGGATACACACCATCGTCCGTACCGACATTTATGACAATGTAATTGTCGATATGGGCAAGCGACTTATAGACCACTCTGGCAGGCACATAACTGGCATAGTGTTCATTCCAGCCTCTGACTACTGAATCACATCTCAAACTATCAAAGACCTCATTCAGAGCGTCAAGTTGTGCATGCAGTTCTGCATTCTCCTCCATCAGCAAGTTGTTCTTCTCTCTGAGAAAGAAATAGCCTTCAATGTCAGAATTCAATTCATTGCATTTGGCAGACACAGTCAGACAGGACCTTGACAGTTTCGTCTGCTGGAAATCGTTTTTATTGAAAAACAACAAGAGTCCTATCACCTCCAAGATAATGAAGACGATAGTGACTATATGCTGAACTATGAAATCGAGTATTCTACGCATTTATTATTGTCTCCGCAAGAACTTGAATCTGTCCAGATTATTAAGGGCAATACCCGTTCCACGGGCAACAGCCCTCAAAGGATCCTCTGCAACCTTAAACTCAATTTGCATTCTGTCAGAAAACCTTTTAGCCAATCCATGGAGTTGGGCGCCGCCACCAGACAACCAGACGCCATTGCGCATCAAGTCAGCAAAAAGTTCAGGTGGAGTATCTTCCAACGCCTGCATTATAGCGCTCTCCAACTTGGCAAGCGACTTATCAAGACAATGTGCTATTTCCTGATAAGATACAGGTACCTCCATTGGCAGAGAAGTAACACGGTTAGAACCACTTACTATCATATTTTCCGGTGCATCTTCGCCCATGTCAGGCAATGCAGCACCGATTGTCTTCTTGATTTTCTCGGCTGTAGGCTCACCTATTTTCAAATTATGCTGACGGAACATATAATCCAGAATATCAGCAGTGAACTCATTGCCAGCCACACGGATAGACCTATCAGCGACAATGCCACCCAATGAGATGACGGCGATCTCAGTAGTACCACCACCGATATCAACGACCATGTTACCCTCAGGCTTCTCAATATCAAGACCGATACCTAATGCCGCTGCCATTGGCTCGTCAATCAAATAGACCTCACGACCGCCTGCATGCTCGCTCGAATCCCTTACCGCACGACGTTCCACCTCCGTTGCACCAGAAGGAATACCAACAACCATTCTCAAGGCTGGAGTTATTATATGTCCTTTATTAGGAATAAGTTTAATCATTCCCCTCACCATCATTTCTGCTGCTTGGAAATCTGCGATAACTCCATCACGCAAAGGTCTAACAGTACGGATGCTTTTTGGAGTTCGTCCCTCCATCATGGCTGCCTCCCGACCAATTGCTTCCAACTTTCCAGTCAAGACATCCATTGCAACTATTGATGGCTGGTCAACCACAATCTTACCTTTATAAATGATAAGCGTGTTGGCTGTTCCAAGGTCAACTGCGATGTCTTGTGTTAACGAAAACAAACCCATATTATTTTATATTATATTGTTTATCAATTTATTTATTTCTAACCAATCTGTTCACCAACGGTATCTCGCTGAGTGGCAAATCCAATTTTACCACGACAATACAAAATACTGCCAGCAGGACAGTCCTGAACGTCATTCTAAGTACAAAATTATCCACTTCCACAAAGTAGTACCCTACCGACCATAACACCACTGTCAACAACACATATAACCCTATTCTGCCCAACTGGTAGTTTATTGGATAATATTTCTGCCCGATAAAATACGACATGACCATTATCACGAAATAGCACGCCATGGCAGCCCATACACATGCCCAGTAACTCAATATTGGTATCAACCATATCTGCAATCCGAGATTGATCAGCAACCCGATTACTGAAAATATTGCTCCCCAATAGGTCTTGTCAACGACCTTGTACCATAACGACAGGTTATATACCACTCCCTGAAACAGATACGATATCAGTACAAAAGGTACGACCTTCAAACCGACCCTATATTGCTCGTCCAAAACATATTGCAGGACATCCATATAAAACGACATTCCAAGAAATATCATAAGCGATGCAATTACAAAATATTTCATCGCGTCAGAATACGATTCCTTGCAGTTGCGAGTACCATACTTATGAAATACAAATGGTTCGTACGCATACCGGAATGCATTTGTAAACACCATCATTACCATAGCCACCTTGAAGCATGCACCATATATACCCAATTCTGACATCACGTTATCTTTGTCAGGATATATTTCAGGGAACAGAATCTTGTCAACTGTCTGGTTCATTATTCCTACTATTCCCAATAGGAGAATAGGCATACTGTATCTCAACATTTTCCGAAGCAACGCACCGTCAAAATCGAATTTTGCCTCAAGGATAGTAGGCAGCAACAGAAGCGTTACGAACGTACTGCCAATGATATTTGCAACGAACACATATCCTACGCCATAGTCCGGATCAAAAAACCAGTTCACCATCCAACCGAAACTGCCGTCAGCAATCAAAGGACACAAAACCAAAAAGAAGATATTGAAAAATATATCAACTACCACCATCAGCAGTTTGAAAATTGCAAATTTAGCAGCTCGTTTTTTATACCTCAGATAGGCAAAAGGGATACTGTCAAACGCATCCATTGCCACGCAGACACCCATCAGTGCAATATATTCGGCATGACGTTCATACCCAAGGGCAGATGCCACATTGCCTCTGAAAAGCACTATCAGAATCGAGAACAGCAACGAAGTGAAAGCTAACGAGCATAGAGTAGTGCTATATACACGATTCGCCTGCGATTCGTCATTGGTTTTCTCAGAAGCGAACCTGAAATACCCTGTTTCCATTCCGTATGTCAACACCACTATCACCAAAGCCACCCAAGCATAAATATGAGTTACTATTCCATAATCAGCCGAACTAGCCAAAACATACGAATACAAAGGCACAAGCAACCAGTTGAGAAATTTCCCAACCATGCTGCTGACCCCATAAACTGCGGTCTCCTTTGCCAACTGTTTTATTTCAGCCATATTACAACCAAATATATGTATTCAAAACAGACTGTTCTGCGAAATTGCACTTCGTCCCAAATGCCGGTAAGCCAATTCAGTCACTTCACGGCCTCTCGGTGTGCGTTTCAGAAAACCCTCTTTTATCAGGAATGGTTCATAAACTTCTTCAATGGTTCCAGCATCCTCGCTCAAGGCAGTCGCAATAGTCGTAAGTCCCACAGGGCCACCATTGAATTTATCAATCATCGTAAGCAACAGCTTATTGTCAATTTCATCCAAGCCGTACTTGTCTATATTCAATGCTTCGAGAGCCACACACGCAATCTGACGTTCAATGCGCCCGCTGCCTTTGACCTGAGCAAAGTCTCTTACCCTGCGCAGCAAAGCGTTAGCTATACGAGGGGTTCCACGACTGCGTCGCGCTATTTCGGCTGCTGCCTCATCTACGATAGGCACATCCATGATACTGGCAGAACGCTTGATGATGCCTGCAATAGTCTTTTCATCGTAATACTCAAAATGACAATTAATACCGAATCTCGCTCTGAGAGGAGCAGTCAGTGCCCCACTTCGGGTCGTCGCACCAATCAAGGTAAACGGCTCCAGGTCAATCTGTACGGAACGCGCAGACGGACCTTTGTCTATCATTATATCTATCCTGAAATCCTCCATTGCAGAATATAAATATTCCTCGACGACAGGACTCAGTCGGTGTATTTCATCAATGAAAAGCACATCATTCTTTTCAAGCGAAGTCAACAGTCCAGCCAAATCACCTGGTTTATCCAATACAGGACCGCTTGTAAGCTTGAACCCCACGCCAAGCTCGTTCGCTATGATATTGCTCAACGTAGTTTTACCTAATCCCGGAGGTCCATGCAACAATGTATGATCCAGACTTTCGCAACGTAATTTTGCTGCTTCGACAAAAATCTTCAGATTTTCAACAATCTTCTCCTGTCCCTCGAAATCCGAGAAACTGAGTGGTCGCAGAGCCTTGTCAAGGTCAATTTCGCGCGATGGATTATGTATATCGTATTCACTCATTTTTTTAAATTTTCATCGAACAATTCGTCCAACGTTCCGTATTTTGAAATAGCATCCTGCTTGCTCCCGTCAAAAACAACCTTGCCCTTCTGCAACATGACGACAAAATCACACATTGCCTCCACCTCTTGCATTACGTGCGTTGACAGAATCACCAGTCTGTCCTTACCAAGGCTTTTTATCAAAGAGCGAATCTCGACCAACTGACTTGGGTCAAGACCCGTTGTAGGTTCATCCAAAATCATTATTTCAGGGTCATGAATGATGGCTGCTGCCAGCCCCACACGCTGACGATACCCCTTTGATAGCTGTCCAATTTTCTTTTTGGCTTCACTTCCAAGCCCTACCATCTCAACCACATCTGATATTCGCGCCCTAAGATTTTGCAACTTATATATTCTGCCGACAAATTCCAGATACTCAACAACGAACATATCAGTGTATAACGGATTATGTTCCGGAAGATACCCAACAATTTTCGAACTTTCAATACCGACACTCATCCCTCCAATCTTCACTGTGCCAGCATTAGGATGCACAAAACCAGTAATTATCTTCATAAGTGTCGATTTGCCAGCGCCATTACGTCCCAGCAAACCGACTACATTGCCTTGTTCGTAGCTCAAGGTAACGTTGTCAAGCACCACCTGATCACCATATTTCTTACTGATATTCGATATTTCGAGCAACATAAAACCACATGAAATTTCAAGTTGCAAATTTAATACATTATCTTCTAACATCAAAACTATTTCACAATATTTTTTCATCAATTTTCAACACCGTTTTTTTTGTTTTCAAAATAGCATTCTTCAAAAAATAGTTGTAACTTTGCAGCGTTTTTAAGCAAACAGTATGACTTATGAAAAAAGCATTGTATTCCACACTTGTTTTTCTGTTTTTTCTATTCTCATGCAGTAAAGACGAAACGTTTCGCACTGCTGACATTTCAGGCAAAGACATTGATTTTCATATCACAAGATTCGACAGTATCTTTTGGAACATCGACACTTCGGATGTATGCAATGAATTTATCAGACTTGACTCGATGTATCCGGAAATGGCACAGATATACATTGAAAGAGTCATGTTGATGGGCAAATTGGGCAATCCCATGGTCCAGATAGAATACAACAATTTCCATAATTATCCAGCTGTGAAAACAGTTTTCAATACGGTACAACAGGAATACTGCGACATCAACGACATAGAACAGAAATTGAAACCCGCCATTTTACGCATGAATGTCCTGCTTCCGCAAATCGCCACCCCTAATTTCTATACACACATCTCTTTCTTCAACCAAAACGTGATTGTCGGTACTGGATTTATCTCGCTATCCCTCGACAATTACATGGGCGAAGATTACATCTACTACGACAGCATCGGCATATACAGTTATCTCAGACAAAACATGGTTAGGCATAAAATCCCTACTGACTACATGATAGCCTTGCTGACATCTGAATTTCCATTCAATCCTTCGGGAAATCTTCTTGATGACATCACTTACTATGGCCGCGTACTATATGCAACCAGATGTCTATTCCCAGAAGAAGACGAGAACGTCATATTGGGATATTCGCACAAGCAGATGGAATGGGCAGAAGAACACGAGAAAGACATCTGGGACAAAATGGTATCTACGCACGTGATTTACACGACAAACATCATAGAGAAAAACAAATTCACACATGACGGACCGTTCACTCAACCCTTTGGTCAGGAATCTCCATCCAGGCTTGGAGCATTCATTGGCTACCAAATCGTCAAAAGCTATATGCGCAACAACCGTAACGTCACACTTGTGCAATTGATGCAAATGACTAATGGTCAAGAGATTTTAAGCAAATCAAAATATCGATGAAAAAAAAGATTTTAACACCCGAAAAAGCACTTGAAACATATATCAAGCAGCACAATCTCCGGCCTTCAGTCGAGAGAAACATGATGCTCAGTTTCATAAGCCAATATGACGCACATTTCACAATACCAATTCTCATAAAGGAATTTGGAATTCCACAGCATGTATCACGTGCCAGCATTTACCGCAACATCGAACTGTTTCTCAGTGCGGGTATTATCGTTCGCCATCCTCTCAATGAGAAAGAGCCTATTTACGAACTGACAAAACGTGCGGATACTCATTGTCACCGGATATGCGTCAAATGCAACAGAATACAGGAATTCACTGATGCAAAAGCCGTCCAGTTCCTTAAATACCACAGGTTCAAGAATTTTCACACACTGCACAATCAGATTTATATTTATGGAATATGCAAAAAGTGTCAGGAGGGAAGCATTAAATCCGAAAAACAAACAAAAAATATAATATGAAAAAATCTCTTATATTTCTGCTGTGTATTAGCATGTCATTGCCAACCATTATGGCAAAAAAGAAAGCCTCATTCATGAGCAGCCTGTCTAAAATACCGGGAGTCACGTCCGTCAGACAAATTCAAAGTGAGAAATTCAAAGAAAGGTACATACTGACATTCCGACAATATATTGACCATAACGACACGTCACTCGGCACTTTCTCACAACGTATTATTGTTGGAAATGTCAACGAAGACAGCTCCACTGTTGTTGTAACTGAAGGATATTCAGCAGCATATACCGAAAAGCCATCATACAGGGAAGAATTATCATCAATCTTGAATGCCAATAGTGTCATTATCGAGCATAGATATTTCAACGAGTCAGTTCCTGACATCAAAGACAGGGAATCGTATTGGGAACACCTGACCACATACAACGCAGCGACTGACCACCATAGAATCGTCGAAGCCTTCAAGACCATATACAAAGGCAAGTTCATAGCAACAGGCGTCAGCAAAGGAGGGATCTGCGCAAATCTGTACAGAATGTATTACCCAAAAGACGTTGACATTACAGTTCCTTATGTTGCTCCGCTTTGCAATGGAGTTGAGGACAAGCGCATGGCTATTATGGTCGGGAATTATGCGAAAAAGGGCAAAAGGCAGGACGAAGGGATGATGATGAGGAATTTCATGGAATATCTATTTCAAAACAGGAATCAATATTTGAAACTACTGGATAATTACATTTCGGAGAATAACCTGGAATGCAGAATCTCATTGGAAGAATTATTCGATTTGACAGTCCTTGACATGAGAGTTGCATTGCTGGCACGAGGCGAAGTCAAGAGAATACCGGAATGGGACAAAGCCCCAATTGACTCAATATTCAAGTTCGTAGCCAAATACGGATCACCGGAAGGTTTCACACCGACATACGACAACATGCCATATTATGTTCAGGCAGCCAGGGAATTGGGCCATTACGCATACGATGACAATGAATTTGGCAATTTATTGTCAATAAAATCTACCACCGACTACTTGCGCAGAACTGCACTGCCAGATGAAATACAATGCAAATACGACCCTGAGACACATCACCGCGCGATGGATTTTCTGAACAGTACAGACGCTCACATGCTATTCATCTATGGCGAATACGACCCATGGACTTCCGTAGGAATCAAGGATTTGGTAAACAACCCGAATATATACATATTCATTAATCCAGGCAACTGTCACCGTTCGAAAATAAATAATTTCCCAAAAGAACTGAAAGAAAAAATCATTGACATATTGCACTCATGGCTAAGAGAAAAGCAATAGGCAAAAAACTTGAAATTTATTTTCAAAAAAACTTTTACACGTCAAAAAATATCCGTAAATTTGCAGCGGAAAAATATAATAACAAAATAATAACAAAATCTTATGAAAAAATCAGTGATTTTCCTCCTCGGCATAATGCTCATTGCCTTGGTTGGATGTAAGAAAGAAGAGAACACTTGGGGCAAACTTGAACAGTCGAACGTGACTGTCAAGATTGGTGAGACAATTCAACTCAATTTCTCTCACAATGGCAACAAGCATCAGACTTGGGCTTCGGCAGACGAAACCATAGCAACTGTTGATGGGAACGGACTGGTAACAGGTGTCAGAGTAGGCAAAACCGTAGTTACAGTTAATGGTTTGGAATGCGTCGTAAATGTAGTTGATGATTTAATGGCTTTGCTGAAAGAGCCTTCCCAGGAGTGGGGTGAAGAGCTTGTCAACATAAAACAATGGCAGGCTCAGAATGTCGGTATGACCATAGATACAGCAGCTGAGTTTTCGAGCAAAGACGTGATTGTCAGAATAGACACTATTCGCAACGAAGAAACTCGAGAAATCATCAAACTTGACACAATAACTACTAAAGTCACATACATTTCTTCATATACATTCAAATATCCAGAAATGACAGCAGTCATTAAAGAATACACATACAAATTCAACGAAGACGAAGCATTGTTCATGAGTTCGATGAAAGCAAGTGCTACTGACTTTGCAAAAGTCCAGCAATACATCAAGAATCGTTACACTGCAAAAAATGGAGCAAAATATCAATATGTAAACGACGACGCTTACATTTATATGAATACCGCAGACAATTGCGTAGCCTTCTCTAACGATCCAAATCTGGAATTTACAGCGGAATAAAAGCTATACTAATATAGATTTGATTTTAGAACCAAAATATGCTGTCCAGTCTGACGAAGACTGGACAGCATATTTTTATTATACATTATATACAAAAAGAGTGGTGATGCATCATTATCAGCATCACCACTCTTTTTATATCTATTATTACAGAATATGAGTCTCTTACTTCTTAGCGAAATAGTCTTTCACAGCCTCATTCAAAATCACGTCTTCTTCGAAGACATAAGCACCAGTCTTAGGCGACTTAACCATTTTTATTACCTTTGAATAGCCACGACCTTCACCTTTCTGGAGGGTAGCCACCGCTTTCTTTGCCATAACTTAAGTTAATTATTACTTAATCTCACGGTGTACAGTGACACGTCTGAGAATTGGGTTATACTTCTTCAACTCCAATCTTCCTGGAGTGTTCTTACGATTCTTGGTAGTGATATAACGAGATGTACCTGGCATACCACTATCCTTATGCTCTGTGCACTCAAGAATTACCTGTACACGTGCTTCTTTTGATTTCTTTGCCATAACTTAATCTCCTTTACATTACAAATCCAACACTTTGATATCGTTCCACGTGCAGTATCCTTTCGCTACTGCATTCTTAAGCGCTGCGTCAAGACCCACCTTGTTTATTGTACGGAGGCCGGCAGCTGAAATGTTCAACCTGATCCAACAATCCTGCTCTACATAGTAGAACTTCTTATGGAACAAGTTAACATCAAAAGAGCGTTTGGTACGACGTTTCGAGTGAGAAACGTTATTACCGATCATTGCTCTTTTTCCGGTAATTTGACAAATTTTTGACATTGTGTTATATTTTTATTTTTACTATTTTCTATTCCAAAATCGGGCGCAAAGGTACGAACTTTTTACGATATACGCAAATAATTCGCACCAATTTTTATATGTTTTGCCTCAATTTTATCTGACAGATATCTAACCTTATGCTTTTCAGGTTTTTATATTATAACATACCAACAAACAAAATATAGGGGCACTGAAAAAAATGCCCCCATACTTTCAATATATATCATCATTTTTTACTGGAATGTCCATCCGGACTGTCAGTTTCTTCGTCAGAAGTATAATATTTTTCACCTTCTGCATAATATTTAGCACCATAACTGTTTCCGTAGCCATAGCCGTAACTGTTTCCGTAACCATAGCCGTAACCATAGCCATAGCCATAGTTGCTTCCGTAGCCATAACCGTAACCGTAACCACCTCCATAATTCAGGTAACCGAGAATACCTTTCTTCTTGCGCATTACTGGAACATCATTCAAAGCAACGAAACAATTCTTTATGCCATCCTTACTAACTTGGTCTGTAAACGAACGGAAGAAATTCTTATTAGATTTCCGCGCCCTTGTGACAATGATATTGGCATCAGAATTACGCATGATATCCATCGCATCAGCCACCAATCCCAAAGGCGATGTATCAATGATTATATATTCATAACGGGATTTCAGTTCATCGAAGATTTCGCTCATTCGATCTGACTTGATAAGTTCAGCCGAGTTTATAGGAACCACGCCAACTGGAATGAAGTCGTAACCGAATTCGTCATCATCACGTACTATGACATCATCAAGTTTCTCATCGCCAATCAATACATGAACAAGACCCTTTGCATTTCCAAACCCTGTCGTTCGCGAAAGAGTAGGATTACGCAAGTCCATATCCATAAGCAAGACCTTCTTTGAGACCATTGAATAAACCCCGGCAATATTCAATGAGAAGAATGATTTTCCATCTCCCGACTCAGCAGAAGTGACAGAAATCATACTGCAATCTTTTTTACCGACCACTGTCTCGATACGGGACCTGATGATACGGTATTTCTCGGTAAACACCGAGCGCTTGCTCTTTGTCGAAGCAACACGCGCCTTGCTGTCAGTATGAAGAACCGCACCTATGAACGGAATACCCGTAGCCTTCATGATATCATCGACATTGTTTATGTTGTTGTCAAAGACAACTCGCAAAACAATGTATGCTGCAGGGAGCAGAAGTCCGACAAGCAAGGAGATGAGATATACTATCATCTTGTCTCGGGTATTCACTGGCAAAAGCGTGGTCCGTGCATCCTGCAGAATCTTGTTGTCTGGGACATTGGATGCCTTACGGATCTGAGCTTCCGACTGCTTCTGTAAAAGGAAAGTATAATAGTTGTCGTTGATTTTATATGCACGTTCATAGTTGACCATTTCGAACTCTTTTGAAGGAAGATTCTTGATTTCTCCAACTACTCCCGAATATTCTCTCTGGAATTCAGAACGTTCCATATTATGAACCTTACGGACATTCTTGAGCACTTCGAGCATTGTCTCGCGGATTTCGTTCATTCGTTTGGTCAGACGGGGATACTGTGGGTTCTTTTCGCCGATATCGCTACGTTTCTGCTGCAGCTCGTTGAATTGCGACACCAGTTCAAGCAAGGTAGGGTCGGCGACACCAATCGATGACGGTGCAACCAACTTTTCGTCCATTACCGTTTGTGTCAGATATTTAGACAAAGCATCGAAATAAGCATCCTTCAGACTGAGCTCAGACCTCTGCTGGTCAAGGGCATTGAGTTTCTGAACCATCTGAGTCGAATAGCTGGACATGTCAACGAGGTTGTTGACAGCTCGGTACTGACGCAGACGCGCCTCGGAAGTGTTCAGAGAATCAGACAACAGATATAATTGCTCGTTGATGAACTCAATTGTTCGCACTGCCTCTTCGTTTTTCTCCTCAAGGTTAGCGGCAAGAAACTCTTTACCCAACGCATTCAGGAAATCCTGATCACGCTGCGAGACTTCCGAAGTCAGGGTCAGACTGACAACAGTTGAAGGATCTTTGGTCGAACCCATATACCCAAGTTCCAATCTGTCTGCAAATTCCTCTTCAAGAGATCTTTCGCTGCGGAACTGGAAATAGAACTCGGTCTGTTCGGGGAGCATGTACAGCTTCTGCACTACAATAGTGAAAAGCATACACTCTATCTTCTCTCCATATTTTGCAGTTATGGGGTGGAAATCATTTGCAATTTTCCCATAATCTGAATTGAGCACATCACTGATTTCTATCGTAAACTGATTTGAATTGACAGGCGTGAATTTGAAAATAAAACCGTATGCCTCGTTGGAAATCTCGTTTCCCATGATGCGTATTGGCTCGCGACCATAGAGGCTTGTGGTACGGAACCTGCCTTTCTGGAAATAATCAATAGAAAATGGCACTTTCTGAAGTGTGCGGTTGATTATATCGTAGGAGCCTAAAATCAGCAACTGGTTGTTGACATTGGCATAACTCATACCAATATTGAAATTCTGCATGAAACTGTAATCAGCAGAAGCACCCTTCGAATCGTCAATGACTATTTTAGACTCGGTGGTGTATTGAGGAGCCCAAGAACGATTCTTCAGGAATCCCAGACACATGACGACCACTACACTTACGACAAAGAGTGGCCAGTACCCGATGAATCGGAAAAGCCATTCTTTCACATCAATGGAGCCATCTTCCTTTTTAGGTTGCACAGGCAGTGGCTGGCTGCCTCCGTTATAGTAATTGGAACCTCCACCCGTATAATATCCTGAGCCACCGCCAGTGTAATAGTTTGAACCACCGCCAGTGTAGTAATTAGAGCCACCGCCAGTATAGTAGTTTGAGCCACCGTCAGTATAATACCTGCTCGAACCATCCTCGGTATAATACCTGTCCTTATTATCGTCCTTATTTGCCATAGTGTGTATTTATTTCAGTTTATAATAATATAATGTGTGACGTCATTTCTGGACAAAGGCGTTCCAGATAGTCACAAGCAGGCTTAGAGAAGAACTGATCATACTGATGAAAGATGTATATGACGAAGTTCCCCAGAACCTGCGTTTAGAAGCATCGAGATAGATTACATCATTAGGATATATGTAATAATATTCAGAATCGATTATAGACTTCGAACGGATGTCGAACTCGACTATTTTCGTACCTTCTGGTGTTTTTCTCAGAATCTTCACGTGACCGAAATCGGCAGTCTCGTTTATTCCCCCACACAGGGCAAGAGCCTGATATATGGTCATTCGGTCCTTGTAAATCGAGAAATATCCACGACCCGCATCTCCAATGACGCAGAATGTACCGGTAGCAAGCGAGAGCTTGACGTAAGCATCATCCACATATTCTCGGAGCAACGTATCAATACGCTGCTCAGCCTCAGCGAGAGTGAGCCCTTCCACCTTGACATTCGAAAGGAAAGGGATGTCAATCGTACCGTCTTCATATATTCTGTAAGAATATGACTGAGTGTTCTGGTTGACGTAACGCCCGTTGAACAGCATGGAAGTAGCGAGGTCAGTCGTGATGACACGGACCATAAGCTCATCATTCTTCTGGAGTTTGTACTGATAATATACACCTGTGTCGTATTGAGGAAGCGACTCACGCTCCTGGATGAGTCCGACACGACGTGTTGGGTAGCAACTTGTAACGACCAATGCCACCAGCAACATATAAAACAAATATTTAATCTTTTGTATCATAACCGAGCAGCATTATTTATTTTGTTGTGCAACCTTGATAATCGAATCAACCAGAGAATATACGAAGAGTCCGAACGATATCGTACTCATCGTGAGCGATATGACGCTCGTCACATGGTTTGCGCCCATCGTCTTCGCATCGTCGAACGGAACGTAAATCACGTCGTTAGGCTGGATGTAGTAGAATTCAGAATCGACAATCGAGCGTGTACGTATGTCAAACGTTTTGACGACCGTGCCTTTCGAAGTCTGGCGTATAATCTGTATCTTCGAGCGTTTTGCGTATGTCTGGAGGTCCCCGCTCATTGCAAGAGCCTCGAAGATGGTCAATTTCTCCTTGGGAATCTGGTATTTACCCGTTCCCGCCTCACCGATGACCGAGAAGGAGCGGTTAGCCAGTCGCACCTCGACAGAAAAGCCATTAAGCATCGTGCTCAGCCTGTCATGCAAAACGAGTTTGACAGAGCGGAGAGTGCTGTCGAGCACATGTATCTTGCCGACATAAGGATAGTCAATGCAACCATCCTCACCCACAGAATACATATACAACCTCGAATTCGCATTTTCTGACGTAAGATAATTTCCATACAACCCATAGCCATTATTGCTATTTCCGTTGAACATGTCAGCCATATCAACGTCAACTGCCGACACATTGACATAAACAAAGTCACCACGCTGCAATTTGTAGTCCTCAAACTTCAACGAGTCACTATATTCAGGAAGTTTTTTGCCCTCTTGCAGGTAATTGAGTTTATGCGAGAACACGCAAGACGTGAGTCCTGCTCCAAGCACGCACAACATAACTACCACTCGCAAAGCACGTTGGAATATTCCGTACATAATTAGAAACAAATATACAATTCAGACTGCAAAGTTAATGAATTATTTTGATTCACATTATAATATTGCATGGATTTTATCTTATAATTAACACAGTTTAATAATATAGTTAATTATTCATAATAGTATACAGAATTATTGCAAAAAACTTTGCCAATATATGAAAAAACCGTACCTTTGCAGCGTTTTTCATGGTATTAGATTTAAGGTTAATAATTGGGTTGAGTAGTCGGGAGACAACTCAATCTTTTTTCGAAAATTCAGTATCATTTCAATATATATTGTGATATGGTGTAATGGTAGCACTACAGTTTTTGGTTCTGTCTGTCGAGGTTCGAGTCCCCGTATCACAACTCAAGAGAGGCGATTTCAAATGAAGTCGCCTCTCTTGCTATATTGCATCTAATTTTTGTCAACTGACTTCAGTAATAAGAGCAAAATAGTCAACCAAAATGGCTCTTTTGCAATTTAGTTGAA
>JAKSNT010000028.1 GCA_024399575.1 Paludibacteraceae bacterium | reverse complement strand
AATACGCAGAATACGCAGAGAAAGAAATTCCCATAATTCTGCGTATTCTGCGTGAGATGAAGAAAATGTATTCTGCGTGAGAGAAAAAAATTCTGCGTGAGATAAAGGGCGAAAAGAAACGGTGACTATGCCCATCCTCCAGCGTGCCTCCAGCGTGCCTCCAGCGTGCCTTCGCCATGCCTCCACCGTTCGGTGGACAACCGATGGACAACTGGTGGACAATCGGTGGAGGCATAAAAAAGGCATTCCGGAGCATTTCTCCACCGAGGGCGCATCCCTGACATCTGTTTCACGCAGAATACGCAGAGAAAAAAATCCCATAATTCTGCGTATTCTGCGTGAGATGAAGAAAATGTATTCTGCGTGAGATAAAGATCACCGAGACTAATGACAACATTGCCAAGGCAACTGGCAAATGAATCTGGATTCTTTTGCCAGAATAAATCATGCATTGAACGTTGTTTCAGGAGCATAAGGACAAATTATAAACAAGAGACGCACATCCATTATCGGATGTGCGTCTCGTCGCTTCAATTTATAATCAGGTAATGATTATGCCTGTTTGCGGTACTCGTCGAGAATGCCTGCTACCTTGTCAGTAGTCAGACGGCCATATACCTTGCCGTCGATTGTGACAACTGGTGCAAGACCGCATGCTCCTACGCAACGGAGGCAGTCGAGAGAGAAGAGTCCATCTTCTGTAGTCTCGCCAACCTTGATGCCGAGCTGTCGCTGGATCTCGTTGAGAATCTTCTCAGAACCGCGGACGTAGCAAGCTGTTCCCATGCATACCGAGATAGGGAATTTGCCTTTTGGAGTCATGGTGAAGAAGCTGTAGAATGTTACTACACCGTAAACACTTGCTACTGGAATACGGAGACACTCTGCCACTACTTCCTGTACCTCGCGTGGAAGGTATCCGAGAAGGTGCTGTGACTGGTGGAGAACCGTGATGAGCTCGCCACTGTCGTTGCGATGGTCTGCGCAGATCTGACGTACCTTGTCTAAGATCTCTTTTGTGCAATTATCTTGTTTCATAATGTATTCCTCCTATTATTTTTTTGAATAGTGTGTATGGAGTAACTGCTCAGACAACTCGCTGCATGGAGTTCCGAGGAACTCTTTGTAAAGTTTCTGTATGTCTGGGTTCTCGTGGCTCTTGCGGATCTTCTTCTCTACGTCGGCATTGTAGAGTCCTGCACCACGTTTTGCGAGAATCTCGCCGTTGCCACGGTGGAATGGCTGACCGCCACCATCGATACATCCGCCTGGACAAGCCATGACTTCAATAGCGTGGAGGTCGCATTTGCCTTCACGTACGAGGTCAACGAGTTTCTGTGCGTTAGCAAGACCATGAGCTATACCAAGCTTGATAGGAGTGCCATTAAAGTCGATTGTAGCTACACGTACTCCGTCGAAACCACGGATAGCCTGGAAATCAACGTTGCCAAGAGTCTTCTTGGTGAAGATTTCGTATGCTGTACGGGCTGCTGCCTCGATTACACCACCTGTGACACCGAAGATGACTGCTGCGCCTGTTGACTCGCCGAGTGGGCTGTCGAACTCGCTTTCTGGCAATTTTGCAAAGTCGATGTTGTACTGACGGATCAGGCGTGCGAGCTCGCGAGTGGTTATCGAGATGTTTACATCTGGATCGCCATTAGTGCTCAACTCAGGACGTTTGCACTCGTATTTCTTTGCTACGCAAGGCATGACTGAAACGACAACGAGGTCTTTACGGTCAACGCCAATCTTCTTTGCGAAATAGTTCTTAGCGATAGCACCGAACATCTGTTGAGGTGAACGTGCTGATGAAAGGTGAGCGAGAAGGTCAGGATTGTGTTTCTCCATATAGAGAACCCATGCAGGACAGCATGAAGTCATCAATGGGAGTTTTACGCTCTTGTCGCCTTTCAAAGCCTTGTCGATGCGGCCGAGAAGCTCTGTTCCCTCTTCCATGATGGTGAGGTCGGCAGCAAAGTCAGTATCGAATACGTGGTTGAAACCAATCTGACGGAGAGCTGTAGCCATCTTGCCTGCTACGTTTGCGCCTGGTTCGCAACCAAATTCCTGACCGAGGGCAACGCGAACGGCAGGAGCAGGTTGTACGACAACAGTCTTGGTAGGGTCGTTGAGGGCTGCAATGACTTCGTCGATATGTGGGTTCTCAGAAAGTGCTCCTGTAGGACATACAGCAACGCACTGACCGCAGTTCACACAGTCGCTCTCGGTGAGAGGTTTCTCGAATGCAGTGCCCATGATAGCACCGAAGCCACGATTTGTAGCTGAGAGTGCACCTACACCCTGAATCTCGTTACATGCAGTCTCGCAACGGCGGCAAGAGATACATTTGTCCATGTTGCGGACGATGGATGCGCTCTTGTCCATCTCGAAGTGAGTGGTGGAACCCTGGTAAGACACCTTGCGGATACCGAGGTCGATAGCTACCGACTGGAGGTCGCAACGGCCGCTCTTTACGCAAGTCAGACACTCGTCTGGGTGGTTCGAAAGGAGAAGCTCCATTACGGTACGACGAGCATTGAGTACTCGTGCTGAATGCGTGTAAACTACCATACCTTCGGTACAGTCGGTTTTACATGCAGGGGCGAGGTTACGGCGACCTTCAACTTCGACAACGCAGATACGGCAAGCACCTGGCTTGTTGGCGTAGTTGAGCTCGTGAAGGTGCATGTGACACAGGGTAGGTATTTTTATGCCTGCCTGTGCTGCGGCATCGAGAATGGTGACGCCTTTTTCAACCTCTAAAACTCTATTATCAATTGTTACTTTCATTGTTTTAATGTTTAGGATTGTTTTATTCTACTGTAATAGCACCAAACTTACAACGGCTCAAGCAGCTACCGCAACGGATGCAGACTGCAGGGTCGATTGTGTGAGGGTTCTTGACTGTACCGCTGATGGCATTAACTGGACAGTTGCGGGCACAAGCTGTACAACCTTTACATTTAGATGGGTCGATAGAATATCTGACGAGACTTGTGCACTGGTGTGCTGGACAACGGTGGTCAACAACATGTGCGATATACTCGTCGCGGAAGTTCAACAATGTAGAAAGTACTGGGTTTGGAGATGTCTGACCGAGACCGCAGAGTGCAGTATCCTTGATGACCTTTGCGAGGTTCTCGAGGTTCTCGAGGTCTTCCATTGTAGCACAACCCTTAGTAATCTTGTCGAGGAGCTCGTATAGACGTTTGTTACCTATACGGCATGGAGCACATTTTCCGCAGCTCTCTTCAACTGTGAAGTCGAGGTAGAACTTGGCAACAGCAACCATACAGTTGTCCTCGTCCATGACAATCATACCGCCAGAACCCATCATTGAGCCTGCTGCGATGAGGTTGTCATAGTCGATAGGAATATCAAGGTGCTTCTCGCACAAGCAGCCACCCGAAGGACCACCTGTCTGAACAGCCTTGAATTTCTTGCCACCCTTGATGCCACCACCGATTTCGAAGATGACCTGACGGAGTGTAGTTCCCATAGGAACCTCGATAAGTCCGACGTTGTTCACCTTGCCAGCGAGTGCGAATACTTTAGTACCATGTGATTTCTCAGTACCGATAGATGCAAACCACTTAGCACCGTTAAGGATGATTGGTGGAATATTTGCGAATGTCTCAACGTTGTTTACGTTTGTTGGATAGCCTTTGTAGCCGCGAACAGAAGGGAATGGAGGCTTAACGTATGGTTCGCCGCGATGTCCTTCCATAGAACGGATGAGCGCAGTTTCCTCGCCGCATACGAATGCACCTGCACCATAGCGGAGCTCGATGTCGAACGAGAAGTTCGTGCCGAGGATGTTGTCGCCGAGGAGATGGCATTCGCGAGCCTGTGCGATTGCTACCTCAAGACGGTGGATTGCCAATGGATACTCAGCACGGATGTAAATCAAACCGTGGTTGGCTCCTGTGCAGTAACCGTTGATTGACATTGCCTCAATGATAGAGAATGGGTCACCTTCGAGGATTGAACGATCCATGAATGCTCCTGGGTCGCCCTCATCGGCATTACATACTACATATTTAGTATCGTTCTGAACCTCACGAGTGATTTTCCATTTCTGACCTGTAGGGAAGCCACCGCCGCCACGGCCGCGAAGACCTGCTTCGATGATGGTTTGGATGACGTCCTCAGGTTTCATTTGGAGAACCTTGGCTAAAGCCTCGTAACCACGACGTGCGAGGTAGTCGTGAATGTTCTCAGGATCAATGAAACCGCAGTTGCGGAGAGCAATACGTACCTGTTTCTTGTAGAAAGGCATGTGCTTGCTGTCAGGCATGTGTTCGCCTGTAGTAGGAAGCACGTAGAGCAGACGCTCAACCTTGTTGCCACTTTCGAGGTGCGATGTTACGATTTCCTCAACGTCCTCTGGAGTTACGTGAACATAGAAGGTGTTGTCAGGCAGAATCTTCACAATAGGACCCTGCTCGCAGAAACCAAAGCAACCTGTACGAACGATTTTGACCTTCTTAGAGAGGCCATGTTTCTCAATAGCAGCATCGAAATTCTTGAGGATTTCGGCACTATTGGAAGCGTGACAGCCAGTACCGCCACAAACTAAAACGTACTGTTCGAAACCGTCATTGTGGAGATTCTTAATTTCCTCAGCAGTAACGCCTTCAGGGCGATTGCTGAGCTCACGCAATGCGAAATCGGCAGCACATTTTTTTTGCATCTCCGCCAATTCAGGGAAAGACGCAATGATTGGTAAAGCCATAATATTTATATTAAAAATAGATTAGTTTTTTCAGTGTGCAAAGGTACGCAATTATTTTCGTGTGACAAAACTTTTTTCAGAATATTTTTTCAACACTCCTAAATGTGCTCAAAGTATTTATTTTTTGTACAAACTGGGTGCTGTGTAAATATGTTGATAAAAAAATAAAAAATGTGTTTGCTATGTAAAATATAATGCGTAACTTTGTACGATTTTATATTGATGATATGAGGTGTACAATATTTACATTTTGCATATTTGTTGGACTATTGTCTATGATCTTTTGCTCGTGCGGTGAGAATGAAGAACTTACAGCTGAGGAACTGTTGCTTAGGGCAAAGGCTGTCGAAAAAACTGATCCACAGCAGGCACTACTGACGCTGGATTCTATTCATGAGTGTTTTCCAAGGAATGTGAAAATGCGTCGTGCTGCTGATACTGTCATGTGGCGTATCGAACTTGCACAAGCTATGAAATCGTTGCCATACGTTGATAGCGTAATTTCGGAGAAAGAGAAAATGCTTGCAGAGATGTCTGTGAAATTCGTATATAGTAAGGATGACCTCTATCAGGATCTTGGCGTATGGGAACACAGGGTGTTCAGGACAGAATCGAATACTGGACGAAACTATCTAAAACCTACTGTAAAGGAGAATGGTGAAATCACCATGACATCATTTTATGCTGGCCGTGAGGAAAAACATGACGGGATTGCGGTGACAGTCGGTGAATATACAAAACAGGTCACTGACATTGATGGTGGAACTTCGTTCGTTGATCTCGGTGTGTATCATGAGTTCCTCAGCGTTACGGAGACAACGGATGATGGATTGACTAAGTTCATTGCCGAAATGCAGGGAGAGAATGCTATGGTGAACTTGCTTTCGACGGGAGAGGTGAAGGTGAAATACAAAATAAGCAACCGTGACATGGCTGCAATACGTGAAACCTACGCACTCGCTATTACTGTGGGCGATTTATGGAATCTCCAGCGTGACAGAGTGAAATTCCAGAAACAGATAGAGCGTTACTGTCACAAATGATTTATGTATGGAAGAAGATTTCGGCATGGAAATAGATAAACTGATTAGCCTTTTCAAAGATGCAGTAAAGGGTGGCGGCAGTGTATATTGGGATTCAGATGACCTCGTAATCGTTTTTCTCGCCTGTATGGATCGTGGTGACGAAGCAACTGCTTTCAAGGCTCTCAACCAGTTGGAAAATGATTTTCCAGACAGCACCGTCACGCATGTGTCGAAAATGAAATGGCTGTTGTACAAACGGAAATTTTCAGCTGCATATTCCGAACTGAAGAGTGTTGACATTGAGGAATTCAGAAATGATTTTCCTGATGATTTGGCTATTGCATCAGAATGTGCCTGCATGGCAGGCTATGCCAATGAGGCAATTGACTATTTCATCGAATATGTGGATGTTTGTGAGAATTATGACGAAATGTTCCTGCAGCGTTATGTATCGTCATTGATTATGTTCGGCGTCTCAAACAATAATGAGCTAGTCGAAAGATTGGTTGATGCTGTGACCGAAACATGCAAACAAGTTGACGTGACACTTTGCTCGGCCGACGCACTCGTATTGATTGACAAGAACGACAAATGTATAGAACTGCTGACCGAACTGGCTGACCGTGAGCCTCTGAATCCTGAGGTGTGGAAGAAACTTGCCTTCGTTTATGGCAAAATCGACAACTATGAGAAAATGGTGGAGAGCTTCGATTATTTTTCTGCCCTGACTCTTGATGATGAAAGTTTCGAAGTACTTGTGATGAAGGTTGATATCCAGATTGCAAAATCTGAATACGAAGAAGCATTGGAGACACTGCATCGTTGCAAAATGAACAAGAGGAAAATATTTCAGTATGATGATGACGTGGTGAATCTCGCTTTTGCAAAGGTGTATGCACAAATGAAGGATTTCAAACGTGAAAAACAGTACCTTTTCAAAACAGTTGATTTTGAAAAAATTGAGTGTAGACATCTGTGGCTAAGTCTTGTATGCAATTTTTGCGAAGATTGTAAAGACAAGGTGGAAGTTGTAGCATTCCTGACAAGAGCTATCTACAAATGTGGTGTCAGCAAGGCTTTTAGTTTGCTGATGATTAAGGCGTTCAATGAATTCGAATTGTACAATGAAACAAATAAAATAAAATATCTTCTCAATGCCAAGTTTGATATTCTGAGATACTTGGAGTACGAACCTGCTTCTCATCCTGCATTGGTCATGTTGGGAAAGATATGTATTTGCCAGAAATTTTACGATGAATCTATCAAATATTTGGAAAAGGCATATAAGACTGATTCACAATCAGACAATGTGTCGATGATTCTGGCTATGGCATATTATCTGAACAACAACAAAATAAAATTCAAACGTATGTTCGGGGAATATATGAGTCGTGACAGCGATGCAAAAGAGCGTTTCCTGAAGATATTCCCGAACAGTAAAGATATAATTGATAAAATATGATTTCAACAGTATTGCTTTTCATTTTGCTGAACGTGTCGTCGCCTGACAGCATTCCTGCCGAGCAGGGTTATGTGGAGAAAATAGCGGACTGGTACGATGAGAACATGAACTATGGGACTATCACTGGTCTGATGGCTATTGAAAGTTCTTTCATTCCTTTCCCTTCGGAAGTGGTAGTGCCACCAGCAGCCGCAGTAAGTACACGAGAGGGGTCGAATCTCAACATTATACTCATTGTGCTTTTCGCAACGCTTGGTGCCATTATTGGTGCTCTCATCAACTATTATCTCTCTATCTCGCTCGGACGTGCCATAATATATAAATTTGCTGACAGCAGGCTTGGACATCTATGTTTGCTCAGCGGCGAGAAGATAGAAAAAGCTGAGAAATATTTCAATGATCATGGAAAGGTATCAACATTTGTAGGCAGGCTGATACCCGGAATAAGGCAACTTATATCAATTCCTGCGGGTCTGGCGAAAATGCCTATATGGACATTCATTGGATTCACTGCCCTCGGTGCTGGAATATGGAATTGCGTACTTGCCGGCATTGGTTATGTGGTAGGTGACAACATGGACCTCATATATAAATATTCGCACGAGATTGGGTATTGCCTTCTCGGAATACTGGTCGTAGCATTGGTAATATACTTTGCCAAGAAGTTGATTAAGCGATGATGTGTTTTGGACTTGTCGGACATCCGGTGGCGCATTCGTGGTCGAAAGTGATTCATGAAGAGTATTACAGGACGAATGGAATAGATGCCTCATACGAATTGATTGATTTGGCAGACATAAATGATTTCAGAAAGGTGATGGAGAAAATGGATGGTGTGAACGTGACCATACCTTATAAGAAATCAGTAATCCCAATGCTCGATTGGGTATCAGATGAGGCAAGGGAGGTCGGTGCTGTGAATACTGTGGTAAAGAGAAATGGCTGTCTATGTGGTTATAATACTGATGTGGCGGGGTTCAGAAAAATGGCTGAAGGAATAGAGGGAATGAGGACGTTGGTTTTAGGTGACGGAGGTGCCGCTCAGGCTGTGAAACACGTTCTCTGTGGTTTGGGATGTCCATTTATCTGCGTCACTCATGCTGAAATGGATGACGGATTGGTCAGTGTCAAGGAGTTTGATGTAGTGGTCAATGCGACACCTATCGGAATGTTCCCTGACGTTGAGATATGTCCGCCTATCGATTATGAAAACGTGCGTGAAGGAATGATATTTCTCGATTTGGTATATAATCCCGAGGTGACAGAGTTCATGAGAAGAGGTATGGATAAAAAGGCAAAAGCAATTGGAGGAATAGAGATGCTGAAGGAACAGGCTTATGTGACAATCGGTTTGTTCTTAGAACAATAGCGTATGGGAAATAGACAATATTCTATAATGAAAATCAATAAATCAATTAAATAACATTATTTATGGAACAAATCAAACAAACACTTCGCGACAGTGCTGCCATGAGATGGATAGCATTGTTGCTGCTTGCATTAGGAATGTTCTGTTCGTACATTTTCATGGACATTCTCTCTCCTATCAAGGAGTTGATGGAGTCAACACGTGGCTGGGACTCTGAGGCATTCGGAACAATGCAGGGAGCTGAGACCTTCCTCAATGTTTTTGTGTTCTTTCTCATTTTTGCAGGAATCATCCTCGACAAGATGGGGGTACGCTTCACGGCAGTATTGTCGGGCGTTGTGATGCTTGTTGGTGGATTAATCAAGTATTATGCTGTGTCTGAGGCATTTTATGGTTCGTCAGTCGAGACCTGGTTTACAGATCACCTGAACTATATCCCAGGATTCCAGCAACTCGGAGTTGCCCCTTTCTATAAGGGCATGCCTGCATCTGCCAAAGTCGCAGCTCTCGGTTTCATGATTTTCGGTTGTGGGACAGAAATGGCAGGTATCACGGTGTCACGTGGTATCGTTAAATGGTTCAAAGGTCGCGAGACAGCTCTTGCAATGGGCTCTGAGATGGCACTTGCACGTCTTGGTGTCACTACATGTATGATTTTCTCGCCATTCTTTGCGAAACTCGGTGGCACAGTTGATGTGTCTCGTTCAGTAGCATTTGGCGTGGTATTGCTCTGTATAGCTCTGATAATGTTCATCACATATTTCTTCATGGACAAGAAACTTGATGCACAGACTGGTGAGGCTGAAGAACAGGATGATCCATTTAAGATTTCGGATATCGGCAAGATCCTTTCTTCTCTTGGATTCTGGCTTGTTGCGTTGCTCTGTGTACTCTATTATTCTGCAATTTTCCCATTCCAGAAATATGCAGTAAACATGCTTCAGTGCAACTTGTCACTCACTGAGGCAACAGATGGATTCTTTGCGACACAGACTGTCACATATCTACAATACGTTCTTGTATTGATAGTTGCTGCAGGTGCTTTCTCAAGCAATTTCATGAAGAATAGGGTTAAAAAGGTTTTGCTCATGGCTTTTGCTGTAGTTGCATTGGTCGTATATTGCTGGATGGGATATATGCGAGGAACAGCTGAGACAATTTTTGCGGTATTCCCATTGCTTGCAGTTGCCATCACACCAATACTTGGCAATTACGTTGACCATAAGGGTAAGGCAGCATCAATGCTGATGATTGGTTCGTTGCTTCTTATCATTTGTCATCTTACATTCGCTTTTGTTCTGCCACTCTGCAAGGGAAGTTCAGTCGGTGGCGTTGTTGTGGCATATCTTACAATCCTTGTCCTTGGCGCATCATTCTCGCTCGTTCCTGCAGCGTTGTGGCCTTCAGTACCAAAACTCGTTGACGAGAAGATTATCGGTTCTGCTTACGCATTGATATTCTGGATTCAGAACATCGGCCTGTGGCTCTTCCCATTGCTTATTGGAAAGATTTTGAAGAATACTAACACTGACATCGCCGCAAAGGTAGATGCAGGTGAAATGACAGTGGCAGAGGCTTCAGTTTCATACGATTACACATGGGTGCTTGTGATGCTCGCTTGTCTGGGAGCGGCAGCACTGATTATCGGTATCTATCTCAAGGCAGTTGACAAGAAGAAAGGTCTTGGACTTGAGGAACCTAACATCAAGTAAGAATGATATATCTCATTCCATGTACATTGGGTGAAACCAAGATAGATGACGTATTGCCTCGGCGGAATGCCGAGGTTATACGTCTTTTACGTTTTTTCGTAGTAGAGAATGTCAGGACAGCCAGACGATTCCTGAAACAAGTTGACCGTACTATTGACATTGATGCAATTACTTTCTATGAACTGAACCAGCATACGGATTTCAAGGAGTTGATGGTGCAGATGAAGGATGTATGGAAGGAGGATATTGGCGTGATATCCGAGGCAGGTTGTCCTGCAGTGGCTGATCCTGGTGCATTGGTTGTGGCTGAGGCTCAGAGGAGGGGAATTAAGGTTGTCCCTTTAGTGGGGCCGTCAAGCATATTGATGTCGCTTATGGCATCTGGTTTCAATGGCCAGAATTTTGCTTTCAATGGCTATCTGCCAATTGACAAGAACGAGAGGATTGCTAAGATAAAACAACTCGAAAAACGTGCTGACTCTGAACGGCAGACGCAGATATTCATTGAGACACCTTACAGGAATCTGGCACTCATGGACGACTTGTGCAGGACTTTGCAGGGCGCAACGATGCTTTGCGTGGCATCTGGAATAACGACAGATGCAGAGTGGATAAGGACAAAGAGGGTAGAGGAGTGGAGGAATGGAATGAAGGAAATAGAGAAAATACAGAAGATTCCAACAATATTTCTATTAGATAGTCAGAAAGGAAAATGAGCGTATTGAGGTATAGCATTACGGTGTCTTTTATTTTGTTGTGCCTGACAATGGCGGGACGCGACATAGTGGTGCTTTACGACAACGATGTGCATTGTGCAGTGGATGGTTATGCGGCTATGGCAGAACTGAAAAAACAGTATTCAGAAGAAAATGATGTCATAGTAGTTTCGAGCGGTGATTATTTGCAGGGTGGAATAATTGGGGCAAGCTCAAAGGGGAGCGATATAATCAGGATAATGAATAGCGTCGGCTATGATGCAGTCACTCTCGGCAATCACGAGTTTGATTACGGCATAGACGTGATGAAGCAGAGGGTTAGTGAGCTAAAGGCAACTGTGGTAAGTTGCAATTTCAAGTTTGAAGGCGGGAGAGTATTTTCGGGATACACAATAATAAATAGGGGAGGACGGAGAGTGGCGTTTGTCGGAGTATGCACGCCGACTTCCATACAATCGTCAACACCTGCAAATTTTATGGATGAAGGCGGACGTTTTGTTTATGATTTCAGTTGGAATGATATCGTATGGGAAGTTCAGGATGCAGTGGATAAGGCTCGTGGTGAAGGTGCTGATTACGTAATAGTTCTTTCTCATCTTGGTGAAGAACCTGATGAGAGAGGTGTTACTTCGGAATACGTGATAAGCAAGACTACTGGAATAGATATGCTTGCCGACGGACATTCTCACAGTACAATCGAGAGGAAAATGGTAAGGGATAAGAATGGTAAAGAAGTTATATTGACCCAGACTGGAACAAAATTTGGAAATATCGGGCTACTGGTGATACATGACAATGGTAAACTGGAAAACAGACTCATCAGAACAGAAACGGTAGAAAAAAACAATGATGCAACTGCAAGAGTGATAGATGAAATCAGGAAGAACGTTAATGCGAAATACGGGCAGAGGGTAGGCAGAACAAGCGTCAAGCTGAGAATATATGATGACAATGGCGAAAGATTGGTGAGAAGCCAGGAGTGTAATATGGGCGATTTAGCTACAGATGCCGTAAGAATGTTGACTGGTGCTGAAATGGCTTTCATGAATGGCGGAAGCTTGAGAGTTGACTTGGATGAAGGCAGGATAAGATATCAAGACCTGCATGAAGTGGAACCTTTCGGATGTAAAATCCTTATGACAAGGGTTACTGGCGAAAAAATACTTGACATACTCGAAGGTAGTGTAGCTTTCCTTCCTGAAGAATCTGGCACTTTCTTGCAAGTGTCGGGAATAAGGTTCAAAGTCAATGCGTCAATCAAAAGTCCGGCGATTTTCAGCAGCGATGGTTTCATTACAGGTTATGAAGGCGAAAGAAGGGTCAGCGATGTCTATGTTATGCAAGACGGAAAATGGGTTAAACTGGAAAAAGACAGAGAGTATGTGATTGCCACAACTGACTATTGCCTGATTAAAAAAGGTTGCCATAACATATTCGCTGGCTGTATGGTGGAAAAAGGGTCGGAAGGAGTATTGATGACCGACATAATGGCGCAATATATTAAAAAAAACCTTCGTGGAAAGGTTGGCAGGCAATACAGGAAACAAGACAACAGAATAATCATTAAATAATATGTTACTGGAAAATAAGGTTGCACTGATTACTGGTGCAGCACGTGGCATTGGAAAGGCCATAGCATTGAAATATGCAAGCGAGGGGTGCAATATAGCATTTACTGATTTGGAAATGAATGATGTCGCACTGGCGACAATAGCTGAGATTGAGGCTTTTGGAGTAAAGGTTAAAGGCTATGCCTCGAATGCTGCCGATTTTGAGGAGACCCACAAGGTGGTAGATGCCGTAGTGGCTGATTTCGGCAGGATAGACATATTGGTCAATAATGCAGGAATCACAAAGGACGGACTGATGCTGAGAATGTCGGAAAGTCAGTGGGATGCTGTGCTTACAGTGAATCTCAAGTCTGCTTTCAATTTTACGCACGCTGTGGCCCCAATCATGATGAAGCAGCGAAGCGGTTCAATAATAAACATGAGTTCGGTGGTCGGAGTGAATGGCAATGCCGGTCAGGTCAATTATTCTGCATCTAAGGCGGGACTCATCGGCCTTGCAAAATCCACAGCCAAGGAGTTGGGTTCAAGGGGTGTCAGAGCCAATTGCATAGCTCCAGGCTTTATTATCACCGAGATGACTGAAAAGATACCTGAAGAGGCAAGGAAAGAGTGGGAAAAGATGATTCCTTTGCGCCGTGGAGGAACTGTCGAGGAAGTAGCCAAGGTGGCATTGTTCCTCGGGTCGGATATGTCGTCGTATGTTTCTGGACAGGTGATACATGTCTGTGGCGGCATGAGCTGAAAAGTGGTTTTGTCATATCTCGAGTTCGCCATTTTCGGCGAATGAGTAGTATTTGTTTTTGTCGGATGTGATAATGACATGGTCAACGAAACGAATGTCAAGGTATTTGCAGGCGTTAAACATGCGTGTGGTCATTGCATTGTCTGGAGAACTTGGAGTAGGGTCGCCAGAAGGATGATTATGGGCGATGACTATGCCTGCGGCATTAAACTTGATAGCTTCATGCATCACTATGCGGATGTCTACAATTACATTCGTTTTGCCCCCAATGGCTATCTGACGGGTGGCGAGGATTCTGTTGCGGTTATTGAGTAAGATGCACCAGAAATTCTCTGTTTCAAGGTCAGCAAGGCGGAGATACAGACAGTCTATGACATCTGTTGCATTTTTGATTGTACTGACATTTCGGCGTGAAATGTTATGGCGACGGCCTAATTCAAGGGCGGCAAGAAGGTGCATCGCCTTCACTTCGCCTATGCCGCTAAAGGTTTTGGTCATTTCTTCAAGTGACAGACTTGCGAGCAACGACAGTTTGTTGTCAACGCTTTCAAGCAGTTCGGCGGAGAGCTCAAGTACGTTTTTTCCTTTTATGCCTGACCCAAGCAATACGGCAAGCAGTTCCTGATCCGACAAATCACGTACGCCATAATGCTTTAGTTTTTCGCGAGGTTGTTCTGATTCTGAAAGTTCTTTTACATTCATTGTCTGTACGGGTTGTTATGTTTTGCAAAGGTATGATAATATATTGGTTCTGACAAGAAAAATCGTTGTTTTTTGTCAAGATATTTTTTGATGGGAATATGAATATGGACGAGTTGGTTGCAACAAATGAAATTTGGGATTTCGTAGATAAACACATTGGCGATGATGTGGCAGCGCTTGGGCTGGCTGGTGGCAAGAAGTTTGGGCTTGATGATGTTGAGATGCGTTTTGCCCTTGTCCAGATTGAGGCGAGACAGAAACTCGGCAGAAAGCTCGGCAGGATGACGGCTCGACGTGGAGTTATATTCCCCCAGAGGCTGTCGTGGGAGCAATGTTCGAGTGAAGCTACTGCTGCATACAAATTTCGAGAGATTGCGAAACTTGTAGATGGTTCTTTTGATTGTGGTGTTGACTTGACTGGTGGCTTGGGCGTTGATGCCATGGCGATGGCTGATGTGTGCAAGACAGTAGATTATGTGGAGATGAACGATGAACTTTGCAAGGTCGCTGAAGTGAATTTTCACCTTATGGGGTATGATAATATAAAGATACACAACATGACAGCTGAAGCGTTCGTCGATAAGTGTGTGCAAGACGGGAGGAAATTCGATTTAATCTATTTGGATCCTGCGAGAAGAGGTGCCAATGGCGAAAAGGTATATAGGTTGGAGGAATGTTCTCCTGACGTGAGAGCTATGTGTGGGTCATTGCAGAAAATTGGTGATTTGGTGATGGTTAAGATGAGTCCTTTAATTTCTGTATCTGATTGCAGAATATCGGATAAAGGTGGATTGCAGAATGTATTGTGTATAGGAACTGACGGAGAATGTAAGGAGGTGGTCACTGTCGAGTATTTGAATCCAGTGAAAATTGAACATGATTTGTTGAAAATAAAGTGTGTGGAAATAGAAAGGAGTGGCAAGTATGCAGAATTTGAGTTCATGGATTCAGATGAGAGGAAACTGCTATGGGATGTTCTTGGATTTGACGGCTTGAGAAACATGAAGTGGATTTACGAGCCATCGCCTGTTATGATGAAGACTTCTGGTTGGCGGACAATCGCAAGGCAGTATGGAGTGAAGATGATCGGGATGAATGCTCATCTATATGCAAGCAGCTATGAAATAAAGAATTTTCCTGGAAGAAGGTTCAAAATGACAAATGTTTTGGAGTTTAATAGAAAGGATATCGCAAAAATGTTTGGTGAAATCGGGGGAAAGGCTAACATAACTGTGAGGAATTTCAAGATGAGTGTAGAAGATATAAGAAAGAAATTCAGGGTGAGGGATGGCGGTGATAAGTACTTGTTTTTTTGCACAGATGACGATGGTAGGAAGATTGTGGTACTTTGTTGATGTACTACTGAATATGTTGGAATTTTTTCGCATATATTTTTGGCTGGAAAGAAAAAAAGTTGTAATTTTGCAGCCGAAATTACGAATGTTATGAGAAGGAGTCTGTTAATACTTATTTTAGTGGTGTTGGGTTGTGCGATTGTCTATGGACAAGAAAAAAAGAAAAAAAACAGGGATGAGTCAGAGTCGTTGTTCGAGTATTCTAAGGAGGTTGTGTCGTCAAATGCAAAATTTACTTATGCAGTGATTTGCAACCCTATGATTGACGCTGCTGATACTGTGGGGAATATGTTGAGCAGAGCTGTGGATGAAATTAATGAAGTGAAAGAGACGGGTTTTGTAGTAGTTATTGGAAATTTGACAAAAAGAGGTGATAATGAGTCTTTTGTCATTGTTAAGAATATTTTAGGCAGGTTGTCGGCTCAGTATTATGTTGTTCCAGGAAACATGGACCTCAATGACAGTGAATCTGGAGGTACTAATTTCAGGAAGATATTCGGTTCTGAAAGGTTCAGAGTGAATTTTAATGGAATTATGTTTGTTGGGCTGAATACGACAGCTTATGGTATGACTGAAAAAGGTTTCATATTGCCGCAGAACGCTTTGTGGCTGAAGACTCAGTTGAAGAATATGGGTAAGAAACTGCCAATTGTAGTGTTCAGTTCTAATAAATTAGGTTATGAGGAAACTGCCAATTCGTGGGAATATACCGATTTGCTAAGGCATTATAATGTCCAGATGTGTATTCATGGAGGGAATGGTATTGAGGATGAGGATTTGGATGGTATAATTGGTTTGAAATTGGAGAATTTGGCACATGGTGTATATACAATGTTCAATGTCAGGGGCGATTCCATGTATATGAGTAGGAAAGAGATTGGTGGACTCAGAAAATATGTAAGGACTATTGCCATAGATGCGAAAGTATATCTTGAAGGCGAAAAACGTGCGAGTGTAGAGAAAGATAAAAGCAGAGATTGGACGTACAATAATTCATCAGCCATATATGCTGATCCTGTGAATAATGCCCAGTTTTGTTATTTCGGTGATGATAATGGTATTTTCTATTGTTTGGACATGAAGAAAGGGAAAATAAAATGGAAATACCAGACTTCGATGAGAATTGTAAGTACGGCAGCAATCAAAGGAGATTATGTAATATTCGGGTCGTGTGACAAGAACATTTATTGTCTTGATGGGAAGACAGGAGAACTGATATGGAAAATAAGAACAAAAGGACCTGTGAGTTCGGATATTGAGTTGCGTTTGGCTATGTTTAGAGAAGGAGGGGAAAAAACAGTTGTGGTTTATAGGGACATTGTGATTGATGCTGATTCTGGAGATGAATATCCAGCAGAAAGTATGCGATTCAGAATATATGATGAAAAGTTGAATTCAGGTGAGAAGAAAGTTCAGAAAACTGTGAGCGGTGAGGTTTATTTGATGGGAGAAATGAAATGAGATATTGCAAGTTTTTCATATTGTTGCTGGCGGGATGCTTGGTGTTGAGTGGATGTAGCCTCAAAAAGCAACTGAAGAAAGCTGATGTTCGATACGAAAATGGCGAGTATTTTGCTGCAGTAAAAAAATACAAGAGGTTACAGGGTAGATTGAAAGGCAAGAAGAATAGGACTCTGAAGGGTGAGGTTAACTTCAAGATGGGTATATGCTATTTCAGGCTGAGTGATTATACGAAGGCTCAGAAGGCTTTCCTCACTGCACAAAAGATGAAATGCTTGGAAGATGAAATGTATCTTTATTTAGGTAAAAGCCAATTGGCAATTGGAAAATATAAGGATGCTAAAATCAATTTCAATTCTTATTTGGCGAGAGTGCCTGACAGTCGAGAAGCTCAGGAGGGTTTGGAATCTACATCTATGGTGGCAATGATGAATAAAGGATTTACGCGCTTCACTATAGATGAGATGAAGGATTTCAATTCGAAAAGTGGTTCGTCATTTGCGGCGCAGTTCGCAGGAGATGACAATACTGTCATTTTTACTTCCAACAGGGGTAACAATTTGAATAAGAAAAAGGTAAAGATAAATGATGTTAATGGAAAGCCAGACAACGATATGTATGTAAGCAAGAAGAATAAGTCTGGTAAATGGGAAAAGCCTGCGACGTTGGAAGGGTCGATAAATACTGCTGATGATGAGGGTATAGCTACTTTCGGAAATGATGGGAGAGAGATATTGTTTACAGTTTGCTCGCCAGACAGAGAGGCAGGTCAGATATTCAAATCGCAGAGAAACGGAACAGAGTGGACGGATCCTACAGAAGTTAAACTTTTTGATGACAGTACAATAACTGTTGGGCATCCTGCATTGTCGCGAGATGGTAACAGATTGTATTTCGCAAGCGATTGTAACAGAGGATTTGGGGGAAAGGATCTCTGGGTGGTTGAGAAATTGGACGGTGGTTGGGGAATACCTGAGAATCTTGGAGATGACATCAATACCGAAGGTGACGAAATGTTTCCTTATGAGCTTAATGACAGCACGCTCTATTTTGCTTCTAATGGGCATATCGGCCTTGGGGGATTGGATTTGTACGTTGCAATTAGAGATACTGCTGGGAGGTGGCAGGTGAGCAATCTGCTGGCTCCTGTGAATTCAAGCTGGGACGATTTCGGTATTGCTTTCAATTCTGATGGAAGTGAAGGTTTCTTCTCGTCAAACAGGAACCAGAGAAAACAGGATGACAAGATATACCATTTCCATTATCCTCCACTTTCGTATGATATTTCAGGAATAGTTACTGACGAGAATGGGGAAGCTATAGGCGAAGCGACTGTGATGATTGTAGGCGACAATGGCGATATCGTCAAGACGAGGGCAAGAAAAGATGGGTCGTATAAGATAAAGCTCAAGACAGAAGGAGTTAATTACGTTATGGGTGCTTCAAAAAGAGGCTATCTTAATTCCTCTCACAAGTTTGATACAAAAGGCGTTCAGGGTAGCAAGACATGGGAACACAGTTTCGTGTTGGCATCTGTCACCAAGTCAGTCAAAATGGATGATATCTTTTACGAGTTTGGCAAGTGGACTCTGACGCCAGAATCAGAGAAAGGTTTGCAGGGCCTTGTCAAGATATTGACTGATAATCCTAATATTACCATTGAGTTGTCATCGCATACAGATATGGTTGGCACAGATGCTGTCAATGATGAACTTTCGCAGAAAAGGGCGCAGTCGGTAGTCGATTATCTTATTAAAGCTGGTATTGACAATGAGAGACTGACGGCTGTGGGATATGGCAAGAGGAAACCAGTTGTGGTCTCTTCAGATCTGGCTACGAAATACAGATTCTTGAAAGAAGGTGATGTGTTGACTCCAGAGTTTGTTGAGAGATTGACTGCTGACCAACAGGAGATATGCAACACGCTTAACAGACGTACTGAATTTAAGGTATTGAAGACCACATACAAGTTATATTGAATATGAAACAGTATTTGGATTTATTGAGAAAGGTGATGACTGAGGGTGTGAGTAAGGACGATAGGACAGGAACAGGTACAACCAGTATTTTCGGATACCAAATGCGTTTCGATTTGTCAGAAGGATTCCCGTTGCTGACAACAAAGAAACTGCATCTTAAGTCTATAATATACGAGTTGCTGTGGTTTTTGAATGGAGACACGAATGTCCATTATCTACAGGAGAACGGTGTGCGGATATGGAATGAATGGGCTGACAAGGATACTGGTGATTTAGGACACATCTATGGTTATCAGTGGAGGTCGTGGCCTGATTATCAAGGCGGACACATAGACCAAATCAGTGAAGCTATAAGGCAAATTATGGAAACACCAGATTCGAGGAGAATAATTGTTTCGTCATGGAATGTGGCGGATCTTGACAACATGAACCTTCCACCTTGTCATACTTTTTTCCAGTTTTATGTAGCAGACGGAAAACTAAGTTTGCAGTTGTATCAGAGGTCGGCTGACATATTCCTCGGGGTTCCATTCAACATTGCTTCTTATGCTTTGCTGACTATGATGGTGGCGCAGGTTACAGGTCTGAAGCCTGGAGTGTTCGTTCATACCTTGGGCGATGCACACATATATAACAATCATCGCGAACAGGTCGAGTTGCAATTGACCAGAGAGCCTAAGGCATTGCCAACGATGGTTATCAATCCAGACGTGAAAGATATTTTTGGATTTAAATATGACGATTTCAGACTTGAAGGATATGAGGCATGGCCACATATTGCCGGGAAAGTATCTGTCTAAGAAAAATATAGCATTATGAGGAAGATAGTATTTGTTTTATTTTTGTTTGGCGAAATGTTCGGTTATATTGCGGGACAGAACATGACTAAGAGCCCAGAGTACGAAGCATATATTGATGCTTACAAACAGATGGCAATCAGCAGCAAGGAGAGGTATGGAATACCAGCTGCAATAACTATGGCCCAGGGCTTGTTGGAAAGTTCGGCTGGGAAAAGCAATCTGGCTGTCGAGTGCAATAATCATTTCGGAATCAAATGTGGTTCGTCTTGGTATGGCGAGACTATGAAAAAGGATGATGATTCTGCTGAGGAGTGTTTTAGATGTTATGCTTCTGCTCAGGCATCGTTTGATGACCATTCAGAGTTCCTGATGAAACAGAGATATGCTTTTCTGTTCGATTACCAGATTACGGACTATATTTCATGGGCAAATGGATTGAAGCAGGCGGGTTATGCTACTGATCCTAAATATCCTGCAAAACTGATTGGGCTTATTGAGTTGTACGAGTTGTATGAACTTGATGGTGGAAAAAATCTCAATGGAAGTGAAGTTTCGACTGAGGATGTCACAATTGACAAGCAGATTACACCTTCGGTTGTAACTGAAAGTCCAGTGCAGAAGAGCTCTGCGGAAGGACAACATAATGAAATCAATGAGCCAAAGGGTTCAAACCCTGCCGAAGAAAAAAAAGTGGCAAAAAAGGTTAATGAGGAGAAGACCACACGTGAGGCTAAGGAAATGAAGAGGGAGGGGACATTGAGGGGCTATACGATAATTGAGAACAATGGTGTCAGATGTGTTGAGATTAGGAGCAGGGAGACATTCAAGAAAATTTCGAAAGCGGTCAATATCAGTGTGGACTGGCTGTTATATCTGAATGATTTGCCAAAGGCTGTCGATCTCGAGGCTGGTGATTATGTATATCTCGCAATGAAGAGAGGGACGTGTGATAAGTCTATGCCTGTCTATACTGTGAAGACGGGAGATAGTATGCATTCCATCTCGCAGAGGTTCGGGATTAGACTTAGGGCATTGTATAACATAAACGGTATGGTGTATGGTACACCGGCAAGAGCAGGACAGGTTCTTAAATTGCATAGATAAAAAAGCGTAGAATGTCATGAAAAGAATTTGGTTTATTATATTGGAAATCATTTTGGGAATAGTAACAGCCGTAAAATGTTCTGGTCAGGATTATAATTGGTTGCCCCCTATAAGCGATAATGCTGAATATTATCTCTTGACTTGTGATCCTGGCGACGAGGTTTACGAAAAATTCGGGCATTCTGGCATAAGAGTGAAGGATGGAGAATGGGATATCACGTTCAATTGGGGACTGTTCTCGTTTGAAGAACCGAATTTTATTGGAAAATTTGTTCTCGGTGAGACTGATTATATGATGGGGTATTGCCAGACAGAGATGTTCCTTTCTGAGTACAGAGAGAGAGGGTCGGCGGTTCACCAACATCAGTTGAATCTTTCGCAGCAGCAAAAATCGAATCTTTGGAAAGCTATTTCCGAGAATTGGAAAGTTGAAAATAGGGTTTATAGGTATAATTTCATTTATGACAACTGTGCAACGAGAATTTATGAAATTATAATGAATGCTATTGATAAAGATGAAATAGAGAACTTTTTTGCAGATGCTCCGTACGGCACTTATCGCGATATCGTTAATGGATATACTGGTACCGATTCATGGATATCGTTGGGTATAAATCTTGTGTTTGGTTCTGAGGCTGACAAAAGGATAAGTTATAAGGAAGCTACGACTTTCCCACTGGAAATGATGATGCTTATGGAGGGGGTGGAAAAAAAAGAATATATAGATGGGTATGATGTTAAAGAGCCGTTGTTGGGCAAAGAAGTGATATTGTTCAACGGAGACAAGTTATTTAAAAAAAATGTAATTGGTACGACAGGAAAAGAGTTCTTGCTGTTTATGATCCCAATGTTGATTTTGCTTGTCTTGTTGGTCTATTTCATTAGGGTACACGGACATTATTATAAAATACCAACTTTAGTTCTTTTGTGGCTGTCGGTGGCATTGTCTATTCTGATTGTATTCCTTTCTGTATTTTCGTCTCATCCTTTGGTACACGACAATTACAACTTGTTGTGGTGTAATCCGCTTAATGCTTTGTTGGCTATAGTGCTTGTCTTGCGTCATAGACACACGTTGAAGGGATGTGTTGCTTTTGTTACTACTGTTTGTACGTTGCTTTGCGGGATTGCATATCTCACGGGAGAACAAGAATACACAATGATGTTGTTGGGGTGGTGGATTTTGTTCGCAGTTTTGCAATTGTTGGTCCTGCTGTCATATTTGCAAAAGACTTTTTGTGACATAAAAGCTTGGGCAAACAAGAATTTGGGAAAGCGATGTGGCAGAAGACATCATTCACACCACAGGCATCATGTGCATGGCGAAAATGATAGGGGGGGGTACGGAAAGCCTCTGAGTATCACAATAATAGGCATCATCACCACCATCATCATGTGCATGAATATTGAGATTTGAATTGTAATGTTTCCTTAGCAGGATGAATAATACGATTAGATTTTTTTGCGTTGTTGCTCTTTGTGTATTTGCATTCGAAGGAAAATGTGAAGGGCATTTATTTGAGAGTCTGTCGGGAATGTGGTATGACGGAACGAGACTTGTTGTCGTGATAAGCGTTGATGGACTACAGCCTTATGATATTGAGAACTATAAAAGTTCGTTGGGGAATGAAGGGTTTAGATGGATAGTTGACCATGCCTCATACAAAAGCGAATCTGAAGAGTTGATGTATAATAACCGGTCGGTTTCGGCATATTATGCAACATTGATGAGCGGTAAAATGCCTTGTGAGCATGGCATAACGGGCGAAAAACTCTATTCCATTTTAGATGGAGATGTCATATCATGTATTGAGGATGCAAGGTATGATGGAATAGGAACATCTGAAACAGCGTCACCCCGTTTGCTGGAAGTGAGGACGTTGGCTGATGATGTGAAAGAGAGGTATCCCTTCAGCAAAGTCTATTCTATTGCAAGAGGAGCCAATTCGGCTATAATGTTGGGTGGACATCTGGCTACAGGGGCTGTTTGGTTGAATGGCGAGGGAAGGTGGTGCACTTCGAAATATTATGAGAAAGGATTGCCGTTATGGACTATTGAGGCTGACAGCAATTCGTATGTGAAGAGGTCGGTTGGCGGGCAGTGGACGATGAAAAATCCGATAAGGACATATAGATATTATGCTAAGGGGTTCAGGACGTGGAATAATGATTATCCTGTAATAAAAGAATTAAAATCTACAGAGGATGTTATAAACTGTCCTGTAATCAATGATTTCATTACTGAAACAGCCATAAGGGCAATACGTGAGGATAGGTTAGGAACCGAGGCTATGATAGATATGTTGATGATTGAATATTCCATAACCTATCAAGGCTACGATGGAAGCAGGTGTGCTGAGACCGAGGATGCGATGATGAGATTGGACGAAGACTTGAAAAAACTGATTAATGCAATAAACATTTCTGTCGGATTGAATAATGCGATAATAGTGCTGACGGCGCCTCCATTTGAAAAGCGTCATATCGTATTCAGGGAGAAAAAACCAGTGAGACAATTCAATGGAGATAGGGCAATGGCTCTGCTTAATTCGTATCTTATGGCGTTGTATGGTCAGGGCAGATGGGTTGAACGATATTTCGATGGCGGGATATTTTTGAATCATAAGCTCATCAGCGACCAAGGGTTGATGCTTCGCGATGTGGAGGAAAAGGTTGTGGATTTTATGACAGAGTTTGATGCAGTTCTGAGGGCAACTGCTACTTTTGAAAGAGGAGGGTGTGATGAGTTTCATGTCAGAATGGCAAACTCACTATATAAACGGCGGACAGGCGATGTTATGTTGACTTTTGAGAGCGAAGACAGGAGATATGTGCCATTGTATATAGTCCATCAATGAGATTTATCTGGGTTTTTCGAGACGAAATCCTTCCATGAGGAATATTTCTTGGCGGCTGACGAAGGCCGCTTTTTTTGTATGAAATGGCAGTAGGCTGCCGCAAGTGCATCCGTTGCGTCAAGATGAGCAGGCATGTCGGCAGCAGGAATTTTGAGGAGTCGGCGAAGCATGTCAGCCACCTGTTCCTTCGATGCATTGCCGTTGCCGGTGATGGCCATTTTGATTTTCAATGGAGCGTATTCGGTGATTGGGATCTGGTGCTGGATGGCGGCAGTGATGGCTACACCCTGTGCACGTCCGAGTTTCAGCATTGACTGCACGTTTTTGCCGAAGAAAGGAGCCTCGATAGCCATCTCGTCAGGAAGATATGTGTCTATGATACGTGTAAGTTCTGTGAAAATAGATGAAAGCGTGAGGTATGGGTCTGTGATTTTGTGAAGGTCGATTACCCCATGTGCTATGAAACGTGCGTGGTTGCCAGTGGTAGATATTACACCATATCCCATGTAGTTCGTTCCAGGGTCAATGCCGAGTATGATTGATTCGTTGCTCATATCGTGGAATTGTTGATTGTTGCAACTTGCGCGACAGCAAGTATTGCAGCCGTCTCGGTGCGAAGGCGTGATGTGCCGAGCGAGATTGGATGTGCATCATGCTCAAGGGCAAGGTCTATTTCCTCTGTCGAGAAATCGCCTTCTGGACCTATTAGTATTGTGGTGTCGGTGCGTGGTGCAAGAGTGTCGAAAAGGTATGTTTTCTTACCATTTGCACAATGTGCAATGAAGAAACCGAATCTTGAGGCTGCAAAATCTTGGAATGTTGTCATCGGATTGAGAATTGGAAGTAATGCATGCTTGCTTTGTTTTGCGGCAGAGATGATGATTTTGTTCAGACGTTCAGGATTGACTGTCTTCCGTTCTGAAAAACGGCATGTGAGGGGTGTTATTTCGTCAATTCCGATTTCTACAGCTTTTTCGATGAACCACTCGAAACGGTCGATGTTTTTCGTTGGGGCTACTGCCATGTGGAGATGGTATGGATGCGCACCTGGGTCGGGCAGGGTAGAGATTATACGGACTTCGGTACGTTTCGGATGTGGTGATATTATCTCTGCCGAGAACAGATTGCCAGAGCCGTCAATTATTTCGACGATGTCGCCCGCAACGTGTCTGAGAACGCGAATGCAGTGTTGCGATTCCTCGTCGGGGAGGAAAGGTGATGAAAGTATGTCAGGAGCGTAAAACATGTCATTATATTTATGTGACGGAATACCGTAAAACAGACTGCAAAGTTACGAATAAAAACGGAATTTGCGATGTCTAATCCAAGATTTTGAGCGATGAAAAATTTTTTTTGCGTTTTTCTTGTTCGTATAGCGAAAAAGCAGTACCTTTGCAGTCGATTTCGGATTGCGGCATTGGCGTAATTGGCAGCCGCGTCAGACTTAGGATCTGATGGAGTAATCCGTGGGGGTTCGAGTCCCTTATGCCGCACTATTTTTCCTCATAAACAATTATTTTTGCATTTCAAAATGTTGTTTATGAGGATTTTTGTAAAATCTTTTGGCCGTTCAGCAAAAATGTAGTATCTTTGCCACGAATTAATAAACTTGGGTTGTTATGCGCAGTAAATATCTTTATCCCGTTGATACAGACCAGTTTGAGCGTATCAGACAGAGCGGCAAGTTATATGTTGACAAGACTGATATGCTATTCGATTTGGTCAACAAATACGATTATGTCTTTCTCTCCAGACCAAGAAGGTTCGGAAAATCACTGCTTTGCAACACTTTCAGGGCTTATTTCAATGGTCAGAAGGAACTGTTCGAGGGACTGAAGATTGCCTCCTTGGAAAAGGAGTGGAAGAAATACCCAGTACTTCAGTTTGCAATGAGCGGACTGAAACATCTTGATCTTGGTGAGGCTCGCGAGAAATTGGGAATCTTTATCAGTGACTACGAAAAGTTATACGGGTGTGACGTTTCAAAAGCATCTCCAGGAGCACGTTTCAGAAATGTCATTCATGCTGCACACGCCAAGATTGGCGAGAAAGTGGCGATTATCATTGATGAATACGACTCGCCAATTCTTGCCCTGCTGCACCAGCCAGAGGAGCGGGATGCCATGCGCAGGATGATGCGTGAGTTTTTCCAGGTGCTGAAGGACGAAGGGGCGCATATACGCTTCGTATTCATGACTGGCATAACCAAGTTCTCGCAGATGAGCATATTCTCCGAACTGAACAACCTCAAGAACATCTCGATGATGCCTGAGTATTCCGGACTATGCGGCATCACCAAGACTGAGTTGGAAACAACGCTCAGGCCTCATGTGGCAGACCTTGCCGAAAGGATGGGATGCACTACCGAGGAGGCATACGCCAAGATAAAGGAGTATTACGACGGGTATCATTTCTGCAAGAATAGCGAGGATATATATGCGCCTTACAGTCTGCTCAATGCGCTGAACGATGGCGAGGTAAGAGAGTTCTGGTTTGAGTCGGGAACAAGTTCATCGCTGATGGAAAACCTGAAGCATTATCCTCTTGCAACGGCATTTTCGTATGATGGAGTGACCGTAACATTGGATGATTTTGCAATACCTTGCGAGGAGGCTACAACGCCAATGCCGCTGCTTTTCCAGAGTGGGTATCTGAGCATTGAAAGTTACGACCGTATGTTGGAAACATATATTCTTCGTTTCCCAAACAAAGAGGTGCGCAATGGAATGATACACAATCTTATGCCATTGGTTATGCATCAGACACGAAGAGATGGAAATGCCCTTGTGACAAATATGACGCAATGTATATACAATGGCGACCTCTCTGGCGCATTGCTCCATCTGCGTTCATACATTGCTGGCATACCATACGACATCATAACCAAGGAGGAGTGGGATAACAAGGAAAAGCGTGAAGGATTCTATAAGCTGCTGTTCTATATGGTCTTCTCGATTCTGAACAGCCGTGTGCGTTGCGAAAGCAAGTGCATTTTGGGTCGTTCAGACGTTGTGATAGCAACAACAAAGGACGTTTTCGTGCTTGAACTGAAGGTTGACGACACTGTCGATAATGCACTCAGGCAAATCGACGACAAGAGTTATGCCATTCAATGGTCTGCCGACGGCAGACGTTTGACAAAATGCGGAGTACGCATCGACTCGGAACGACGTAACATCACAGACTGGAAATTGGTTGACGAGAAGAACAAAACCATCGAGGAGAAAACATTCGCAGTGGGTCAGTGAACCTGACCCACCACCTCAAATGTTTTTTTTTGTATCATTTTGTGGAAATCTCATTTTTTGTTGCTCTCGGAATAAGGGTGACAATGTCTCCACAACTCTCTTGATTGTAAACACAATTTACAAAATTCTATTAGATGAAATTAAAAGCTCAAATTCATCTTCATCTTCATTTTCATCTTTATCATAATCATGCCTATAAGATTCCTTTTTGGGTACTGAATACTTT
>JAKSNT010000027.1 GCA_024399575.1 Paludibacteraceae bacterium | reverse complement strand
CGGATTACTTCACGATAAGTTTCTCGGTATATACCTTGCCGTCGGTTGCATTGATGCGTACATAGTAGAGACCGGAAGCCTCAATGCCCTGCACTTCGATTGGATAGGTCGAAGGAATGAAACGGTCAACCACCTGACCGAAGTTGTTGAGTATCTCGACATTCTCAATCTCGCCAAAGTCGCCATATACGTATGCAGTCATACCTGCAGTGACAGGGTTAGGAAGAATCCGTATCTCAACACCCGAAGCATTGTCAACACCTGTGCCGACAGTGAGGTGGAGAATCAATACCGAATCACAACCAAACTGATTGGTATATGTCACTGTATATGTGCCGCTGGTACTATATGTCTCGCCCTCCCAGATATAACTCTCGTTAGCACCTATCTGCTTGTTGAATTCCTGACGGTCAATAGGCTTATAAATCAAAGTCACCTGCTCGATAGAATCGCACTGCTCGGCAGTCTTATGAGTCATTGAAATGACAGTATCGTGAGTAACCTCCATATTGAATATGCCATGACCTGTATATCGACGTCCCTCACAAGCATAGTCGGTCACATAGTTCACAATTGCCGGTGAAACCTCAAGGTTCAATGTCTCGTTTATCGAACAACCCTCAGGACTGATATACTGCCTGGTATATACACCTGGAGCTGTCAGCACCTGATTGCCAAAGAGATAGCTTGCACCCTGACATATCGTATCGAAGAGGACAGGATTCGAAGGAATCACCGTCAACTCCAGTCTTTCAATCTGGTTGCAACCACGTTTGCCTATAATAGGTTCGAAATAGACACCGCCTTGAGTCAGCTGGCGACCGTGGAACGCATAGACCGTACCCTCGCAAATCTGATCAATCAGCATAACCGTATCAGGCAGCACCATGAGGTACAGAGTATCGCTGACAAGACATTGACGCTGAGTCAACCGGCTACGTACATACATTCCAGGATCGGTAAGCACAGTGTCATTGAAAATATATTGACCACCATTACATATTGTATCAGTAATGTTGCGTGACTCGTGTGCAACTGTTAGATGAAGATAAACAGTAGAATCGCATCCGTGAAGCTGAGTTGTATATTGATACGTTCCAGTTGATGGTTTGACAAGTTGCCAAGGCTCGTAATCCTGACCTTCGCAGATGGTATCAAAGATATCCTGACGCATCTCGTGATGCACAAAGACATCTGCATACATTATCGTATCAGGGTCGTTAGAATTTGCAGCATCCTGAATACGGCGGAAATGGTTCATGCCAGTGGTCAGATCCGCCTCACCGATGCTGAATCCGTGGAGATTGTATGGTGTGTTATAGCACAATGAATCGGTGAACGTAGGTCCCTGAACCATTCGCTTGACAAGTATGTCGTCGATAGCTGAAGTCTTGGAACTCATCATCGCACCGCCATACCTGAACGCTATACGTGCACTTGGCACAGCCGACGTGAACTCTTGGACGTAATTTGCCTGCTGGGTAGTCTTAGGCAATTCGTTCAATGCAACGAAACTATGATAATCATTAGGATTAGGCATATATCCAACGGTTATGCTTCCGCAATCAGTCGAGGTTGACTCATTTGAATACCAGAATGACATCCGCAGGTCGTTGATAGAATCCATCTGAGGCAAAACCATAAACATATCGTCACTCTCAGAAGAAGTCATCGAAAGTGCAAGTTCGCCGCCATGGACATAAGAACTGGACGAAGTCATTGAATAGTATGGATAGGAAGTTGAATATAAAGTGGTAACTTCGATGTTCATTGCATTCCAGCAGATATTGCCTATCGAGCCAGAACGAGGGTAAGAAGTCAGGTATTCAAATCCCTCGAAATAAGGGAAACTGTCAATTACACCACACGACGTCCTCACCTTAAGTGAAGTCCAGAGCGAATGGTCGTTTTCATCGCATATCGCACGTGCCTCGACAGTATATGTTGACGATGGTACAAGGTTGTCAAGGACAATCCTGTTGTCGTAAACGGTATCGCAACGCAAAACCTCGTTCTTCATTCTGGTCATACGGTACTCGACTGCCGACCCCTCGTTTACGTTGTTGACAACCAGTGTCACGTTTTTCTCACCTGTACTCTCAACCGAAAGCGATATTGGCAGACATGTAGAACGTTTCAAAGAGATATTATCCAATGCCAAAGGTGGCTGGTTAGCAGTCGAAGAGGTATGCGGACTGAGAGCCATATTATTCCACAAGACGAGCAACTTATACAATCCAGCATTTGCCACATTGAAGAATCCGACACCATTCGTCCACGACTGCGAACCGAACAAATTGATACCTCCATCCAAAGCGATAGCACCCTTTGGAGTCTTCTCATCATCCAATCCGTTGAGGAGCATTCCTTCAATTATTTCAGTAGATGCAGGTATGATGATTACCCTACCGAAGTCCTGACCATTCCTGCCGTCGCATTTCCAGTCGTACGAATACTCGTGTATGCCAGGTTCGAGCATTAGGTCGCGCCATGCGTACGAAATAGCACCATAAGTGCCAGTATAATGATTGCTATTGCCATTATCGGTTATATACAGAGCCTGCGAACCGCCATTGTTTGTCTGATTGCCTGTTATGAAATAGTTCTTCTGTCCAGTCTGGCTGAAATGCCAATGGCTGTTTTCAGCTACATTCTCGAAATCGCATAGCCATGGCAGCATAGCCACAGTATCTGGAGTATAGAAATCAACATAACGCCAACTCGACGTATCTCCCGATTCGCATATTGACCTCACGTAGAGATAATACTGAGTCATTGCCTGCAGATGACCAAAACTCAACATATCGCCAGTGAACGAAGTAGCCTGAGTTATTGCACTCTCGTCCATTACGGTCTGTAACGCATATTCACCAGTAACGGTTCCGCCAAGGCTGACAGCGACAGTGTCGTACGAAATATAGCCAATCTCCATACCAGTCACTGGCAAGCAGCTGACACTGGTCACCTCGATGTTGTCGATGGCGAGTGGTATTGATGTCAGATTGCCTTTCGCCACGTCATGCGAAGCGAACGAAGCCCACTCGAACACTATATTGTAGTTGCCAGGTTCGGTTATCGTAACCAAAGCACGCTCGTGACGCCATGTAGGCTGTTTCTGCATATTTCCTTCATGCAGACTTTGCGCAACCATTGGATCCTTGTTGATATATGACCTCATATCACCTGTCAGAGTAATCGATTCAGGAGCAAGGAATGCACGTCCGAACGCACGCCATTTGTTGGCATTCAACTCGGTATATGCATCGCATTTCCAGTCGTAGCCTATTTCGTAATATCCAGGCTCCATATAAACGCTCCTGATTGCAAATGCAGTATTCGTCATATCACTCTGCATCTGCGAAGACTGTGTTGACGGAATGTCCTGATTATAGTTCTTGCGGTTGCTTGAAATATAGAGACCATATTTGCCTGCCTGATGGCCAGCCGAAGCAACTCCGGCAATGAAATTATTTGTACCACTCGAATTTGCATATTGCCACTGACTATTGTCGCTTGCATCCTCGAATCCAGTAAAGTATGGAACCTCTGCAGCCTTGACCGTTGTTGCGAAATTAACAAACGACCAACCCGTTGTATCGGTACATATCGTCCTCAACATGAATGTATAAGAGGTCATTGGAGTAAGGCTGTCAAGCAACATAGCCTCGCCAGTCACGAAACCATGTCTGACAACATTAGCACCGACATACAAATCATACTCATATTTAACTGCGTTCTCGGCACCACCCCATGCAAGGTTCACCTTCGTACCGCTTGGGCGACCTACTACATGGAGGTTGTCAGGAGCGAAACATCCCGTAGCATACGTCGAAGTCCTCATTCCAGGTGTCCAGTCGGTAGTGTCACCATTATTGCAGAATCCACGTGCAAAGACAAGATAGGTAGTACCAGGAGTGAGTCCAGTGATAACGGCAGTGCCGTCAGCACTCATCACGCTGCCTATCGTATCTTCGACATTGCCGATTCCGTTGATTTCAGGTGCCCATGCAAACTGTATTTCGCGCTTACGCTCCATATCAATGCTTACGTTCATACTGGTCGTATTCTTTGAATCAATTGCGACCATCGACTGCAAGTTCAGACATGGCGGCAATATGTCAACCGTGATGTTGTCAAGCATGAGACTTCCCGTAGCATTACGTCCGTCGAACAATATGTGGTAATCGCCAGACGTGTTGTAAGGAATCTTGACAGTAACGGTATGTGCGAGTTCGTCGGATACTGTACTATTATAAACTGTGTATGTCCCGAGATATATAGCATTGTCGGTTGAGGCAGTGTCTGTACCGATATAGATATCCATATCGTCGGTGTAAGAACTGCGGTTCGTATGGTGCAGCAAGAAACTGAGTTCATACTCACGGTCAGCCTCGAAATGCATTTTAGGTGTAGCCAATATTGCCGACTGGCTTGGCTCGTTCTGGTCAACATGACAGAGTTCAACGAAATAGCCAGTCATTCCCTTGCTATCGAATGTCACTCTACGCCAGATACCGTTATTCATTGTCTGACTCCAGCATACTGGTGGGAATGCCTGCTGCTCGAAGTCCTCAAAGAATGGCCATACATCGTTTGCACCGCAATCACTTGCAAATTCAAGCATTGTCCATGGCGATTCCCCTCCGGCACCACAGGTGTTCCTGACGAAGAGATAATATGAAGTAGCACGCTGCAAACCAGTAATGTTCAGCACCGTATCATTTGTAGCAGTTCCGCTTGCAATTGGATTTACAGTACTGTTGATAGTATTGACAACCCATTCTGTTGCATCAGGTGTGCCATTGTTGCTGTATCTTACAGTCGCTGAATTTTCAGTAACCTCCTTCAACGACAGGCTTGTCACTGGCGAACAGCTCACCTCACGTATCGCTACATTATCGACAGCAAATGGAGTCTGCTCACCGTTTTTATTATTGTTAGACCATACAAATGCGACATAATATCTTCCAGCACGTCCACGCATATCGAGCAATGTGGTGGTATTCTGCCATCCCTCCTGGACCTGAATTGTGGTACCACCATCAATAGGTATTATGTCAGAAGGGAAATATCTTGCATAATACATACCAGTAGTAGGCAATGTAAGTCCTGTAGAAGCAGGGACAACGTATGCCCTCGCATAGTCGAACGCTCCGCCGAATGGATTGTCCTCACCTCCCTCGCACTTCCAACTATACTCAATCATATACTGTTTCGACTCAAATTCCAGAATTCGACCAGCAGCAGTTGATGATGCACTAAGTATGTCATAACGGAAACTGCCACCGTTATCAGAAACATAAAGCGATTTCGTTCCTGTCCTCACTGTCTGAGGATCGTTGCCTATGAAGAACATATTGACTGCACCGCTCGAACTGATTATCTGCCAATTGGTGTTCTCCAAAGAATCAGAGAAATCACATACGTATGGGAATACAGCAGCAGATGCAGTTGTACGGAACTGTGTTTTTGTCCAGTAACTGTTCTCACCGCCACCGCAGTTTGCACGTACATACAGGTCATAATCGGTAGAAGCTTCCAATCCTGTGACATTGAACGTCTTTGAAGTCTCGTTATGCACTGTTCCGGACTCAACATTTACGCCTTGTCCTACCACTGTCCAATCCCATGCATTATGTGATGCATCTTCATCGGTGATAGTGACAGTCATACCATTGTCCAGAATATTAGTGACACTTGCGCCAGCCACGTCTTTACAACTTCTGATTTCCCTAACCTCTACATTATCAACGAATATTGCTCCCCAATAGCCACCTGCCAAAGTCCACAATGCCAATTGAACCACATCACCGGAATAAGCACTCAAATCAACATATACCCGTTTCCAATCGGTAGGTGTCGCCTCATTGGTTCCATTTCCTTTCTGATATACCCTGAGGTCGGTGAAAGCATTCTCGCTTCTTCTCTTTACCTTCAGTCTGAAATCACCGCAAGCAGCATTGTGAGAATAATCCATTACAAATTCGTAATTATGTCCTGCAGGCAATTGAATCTCAGGAGTGACAATCATAGCCTCGCCAGCCTTGACGTTCTTGTTGTTCATCCTTATCATCCTATTGCCTTCATACGAGAATACTGACCATACATCCTCCGGATTCATTGAAATTGATGGTGTCGAACTTCCAGTAGTACTCCAGCATAATGGAGTTGTACCTATCTCTCTTGTCTGGAAAGTCTCCTTGTATGGTGGTGTCACCACATCGCAAAGTGTCGTAACCGTTGCACTCTCCTTCCAGTATGAATAATCGCCATCGCCACAATCAGTCTTGACCTTGAACCGATAATCGGTAGCCTGGGTCAGTCCAGTGAACGTATATGGATTGCTTGCAGTCGTATCAATCATATTTACTCCCTCACCATCCAAAGCCTCAGCTGCAACAATCCAACGGTTAGTTCCAGGTGCAGGTGTCCAGCCAACTGTTACATCATGTGCCAAAATGTTCTGGCAAGTAATCTCAGATGGCTTAGCACAAGTCGGAATCAAATCGATCGTAATGTCGTCCAGATATACAGGCTGGTCGGCACTGACCGCCACTATCACATATTTTGAAATTTTGGCATCTTCGGGTATATTGTCGAAATATGCGACAAATTCAATCCATTCATCTTTCGGCAAATCGTATGCCTCAACCATCTCGTAAGTTGACATATCGCTTGGATCAAGCATAACACCACAATCCAAACCTGCATTGTCGCCTGTAGCGTATGCCCAACCACTGATCATATATTTCCCGATGGAATCTATTTCGAGTGTTGGTGTCACAATCTTGCTCATCATAGTCTCATAACCATTATAGCCACTTCGTTTTGCCCTTATCGACCTCTGACCGTTGCCGTCAATGGTTATCCAGCATGTTTCCACAAGGTTATCCTCAAATCCCTCATTAAATGGCACTCCGGCACCTGCACATCTTGTAGTGAACGATTCGCAATTTCGCCAGTCGCTGATTTCAGTTTCCGAGCACAATGTCCTGATTGAATAGTAATAGGTAGTGTTCATCGACATTCCGGAGATGCTGACGTATGGCGTATCGACAGTATCGTGTAGGATACTTCCATGCACAGCCTTCGAACCATCTATCCATGCCGTATCTACTGCTACTTCCCATCTTCCGGCATTATTGGTCCAATCCATTTCAGCAGCATCGGCAGTAACATTACTCAATATCACGTTCATTGGCGGTATGCACTTAACTTTTGACAATCTATAGTCATCGGCATACAAATAGTAATGTCCTGCATATTGCGTTGCCGAAGAGGCAAACCCAATGTAATAATAACCATTTGTCTCAACATTGAAACTTGTTTTCACCTCTCTCCATTCCGTATTGGTAACCCTGGTCGAACCTATCTCGGTCATGTTCTCCTCAAATCCATAATGCTCACCAATATAGAATTTTATTTCATATTCATTTTCAGTACCTACCCCAGGATATTTCTTTGCAAAAAGCGATATCTGATAATTTGTATCGCGCTGCAGATAAACGTAAGTATATGCACCGAGAGTTGAACTTGTATAGCCATCATCCTGCGAGATTTCAGATGGTGATGATATCAGACCGACACTTCCGTTTTGCGTATGATTATATGGTGTACCACGCTTAACCCTGATACGTCCATTGCCGTTAGATTCAGTCACAAAACATCCAGCCAACAATCCTTCAGACATAGACTCAAATCCTTCAGAATAAGGCACGGTATAAGCATTGCAAGTAGTCTTGAATTTCAGAGGAGAAGGAGTCCATCCTCCCTTGCTTGCCTGATTGCACACCTTACGCAGATATACATCGTATTTCATATTCTCAGTCAATCCGTTGAGGATAATCTGCGTAACACCATTAGCAGCAACTGTCGTTCCCATTCCTGCCACAAAACCTTCAGGTCCGTAATTCACCTCCCAATCAACTATTTCAATATCATCCAATTCAAGTTTCGCACTATTCGGCAAGATATCTCCAACTGTCAATCTCGTAATGTCAGCATCCTCGCAATTTGGTTTTTCCCTGATGTAAATATTATCCACAGCAGCCGTACCATAGTTTGACACTGGACTTTCAAACATCATAATGATTGTCTGTCCAGCGAACCTGCTGATATCATAAGCTTTCTTCACCCACGTAGGTGCCGACAAATCCAATGTATCAATAAATGCCACAAACGTATTCCCACCATCATTCGAAATCTTGAATACTGACTGATAATTATCTACAGAATAATAATTCCTCAAATCAGTTCTGTAATCAAATGTCAGCAAATATGGTTTGCCAGCAGGTATCGTTATTTTTGGAGAAGTCACAATGGCAAGACCTGGTGTATGGTTGAGTGAGTTCTGCATTCTCATCACTTTGTTGCCGCCCTGGTCAGTAACGCCCCAGAACATATAATCGTCTATATCTGGCGTTGATGTACTCCGGCTGTTGTCCCAACACGTTGGGATAGCATCTAATGGATGATTCTCAAAGTCTTCGAAATATGGTGCTATAACTACGTCGCATTCAGTGTACATGGTCAGCGCATAGAATTTCCTTCTGCCATGTGTATTCCCACCGCACACAGCATTCACTGTTCCAGTGACATTATATCTACAACCAGTCGTCAGACCTGTAAATGTGTAGTTTGGACTATTTACCAACAGTGAGTCGCTGCGCACTTCGCTCGTGTCATTTGTGATAGAATATGTCAGCCACCACTGTGTCTCGCTGCCGCCAGCATCCCATGCCATACTGATGCTGTTCTGCGTTGCAACACCTGCCTTAACATTCTCAGGTCGCCGGCAACTCTCGCTTGCAGAGATTTCCACATCATCTATCCACATATCCTCACCTCCTTCGCTCTTGCCAACAAAAATAACATACATATCACCAGCCACACTTATCTCGTACCTGTAGTCGACCCACTCTGCCAACGACTCTTCGGGATACGACCTATAATATCTCTTGACTTCACCAAGTTTTGTACCACCAGTCGTATCGTCAGCTATTGTATTGACCCATACTTCGATTCCCTCAGTTCCACAATATTTCATGAACGAGCTTCTCTTCATCCAGAACGTCACGTCATAAGTTCCCGCTGTAGGTATCCTGAGGCATTCAGTGCTGAGATACGAAACATTCCCTGACGACTGGACTTTCAGTTTCATTGAAGCAGCGCCAGTATGGGCTTGTGAATAATCAGTCTGGAAAGCTTCGGTCAAAGTATTTTGGAAATGTTTATTTATCCATCCCTGATTCCAACATGTAGGCATGCTTCCTCCTGCACTTTCGAAACTCTCAATGAACTCTATATCGGTTCTTACATTACATCTCGTCTTGGCACCGTACGTCTCACTCCATTCACTCCATCCGTCAGTACCACAATTAGCACGAACAGCAAAAACATACGAAGTATTTGATGTCAACCCAGTGAACTGGTATGGCTTGCTGCTCGTTGTCCGTCTGATAGTGTCGCCAGCTGCCACCGCTATCAATTCGTATGAAGAACCAGATGTCATGTCCCAATCCAAAGTAACATCATTTATGCCAATCTCGGTAGAGGTAAGCCTCTCTGCTCTCGGACATCTTGGCATGACATCTATCATCACATTATCAACATATACGCTATTCGCTGCGCCTCTGTCCAAAAACAAACATACATACGTTCCTGTGCTCTGGTCACCAATCTGTGAAGTATTCACCCTGACACTTCGCCAGTCAGCCGTTGTCAGAGAATCGAAGCCTGCACTTCCTATCATCGAACTTGCAGGATCAATTGGATTTGTCACCACTGCTATGATATAGTGGACAACACTACTCATAGAACCAGCCCTGATGTCAAACCGTATCTCCATATTGTCAGCCATCTCAGTGGTTGAAGGGAACACTATATATGCCTCGTCATCCACTGAATAGTCCATCCTTATCGACCTTCCTACTCCTCCTTTTGCACCTCCAGGTGCAGTATTGATGGTTACACCTTTGCCATAGCAACAACTTGGCATTCCGTTTTCCGTGTCAAAATTGTTATTATATGGTAACGTCATTGGTTGACATGTAGTCCTGAATGAATAACTTGCATATTTAGAATAATCCTTACTATTAGAACGGCAATCACCTCTCAACCTAAGCGAATATACCGTATTAGCACTCAATCCACTTATTTGATAATAGTTACCAACTATAGAATCCTCACTTACTATCGGATTACCAATTTCATCAGTCACAGCAATTTCATAAAATGTTGGTATATCACCACTTCCCGTGCCATTAGTCCATACCACCATTGCACTGGTTTCATTTACTTCACTAACAGAAACACCAGTCGGAGCATTACACGTCACAGCCTTTTCGATGATGACATCGTCAAGATAATGGTGCGGATCAACATCGTTAGACATATTCGATACACTACTCCATACTATTCTCACGATATGACCTTTATAATCACGCAACGAATAAACTCTCTCTTCCCAATCTCTCGTTGCAATACCTGCTTCAAGCAAATGCTGGGTATATGGCTGAGCATCGTCGCTTTCAATATATACTGACAAATTTCCTCCGTTATGGTTCTTCACCATAAACCTCAACTCCATATCATCATTGGCAGGCAATGATATCTGGATTGACCTCAAAACGTTTGTCACTCCTGACGCAGTGTTTTTGGAATTAAATCTGAGACATCCGCCAGTATAACCATCACTTGCGGCTCCCCATCTCTGCACAACAGTCGTTGCAGAACCTTCCGAATTGTCCCATCCAGTCGGAACGCCTGACTGAATGCTGTTGAAATCTTCGTTCAACAATATCGCCTGACTCCATGCTAACATGCATGTCATCAACGATATAACCATTAGCAAATACTTTTTCATATTATAAATTTTATTATATACGCAATAACGTTGCAAAGTTAATACATTTTTTTCACAGGACAAAATATTTAGACAAAAAAAAATCTGTCCGACATGAAAACTCGTCAGACAGATTTTTCAATCAGACATTCGGACATACTTTATCCGATTTTGCCATTTACTATTTCAAGTATCTCCTTCTCCTCACGACAAGCATCCTCAATAAGTTTATTTGCTTCTGATATAAGACTTTCTGCAATTTCTCTATCTTTCAATCCAGCAGCATTAATCTTGACATTCAATCCAGCACCGAGAACAGCAGCACGTGCAGCCAAAGCACCTACACCAGCATCAGACACCGAATTAGGGTTGCCCTCCTCAGCCATGGCACGAATTATGCCAAAAGTCTCAAATGAAGCCTTCATGGTCTGCAATGGAATCTGTGTTGCATAAAGAGTGGCCTCCTGCATTGCCTTCGAACGTGCAGCCTTCTCCTCTGGTGTTCCTTTTGGCATTGCAAATACAGCCATTATCTTATTGAATGCATTGGTATCTTCATCAACCAAATGAATGAGATTAGCCATCATAGCCTGACCTTTGTCTGCCCATTCCGAGAAGAACTCCCAACGAGCATCCCAACCAGGCTTGTGGCTGGAAAGGTTAGCAACCATAGTGCCAAGTGCTGCAGCAAGTGAACCCATATATGCTGAAATAGAACCACCACCTGGAGCTGGGCTCTCGCTTGCCGTCTCTTCTGCAAAGCCCTTGCAAGTCAAATCAACAAGTCTCTTGGCGCTCTTGTCTTCTATCATATACTCGATGACCTTCTCCTCTGGTACAAATGGTTTCAGTTCATCTAAGCCCATTGACTTAACGGCAATCTTAATTATTTCCGATTCATGAATACCAACCGAACGCTGCTGTTTCTTAAGGAAGTATTTACCTGCATCTATCAAGACAGATTTAGGTATCAACCCGACTATCTCAGTCCCCGTCACGCGTACACCACGGGCAGCTGCAGCACGACACACCTCGTCAAAAGCCACATGCAATGGTGTAGTATGTATATCAGTAATATTCATTGACACCTGTGCTATACCGTACTCATCAATGAACCAACCAATTGCCTTTGTTCCTTTCAGAGTCCCAGGTATCATTATCGGCTCACCGTTAGCATCAAGAACCTTCTTTGAGGTCACATTCGACATATCCTCACGTTTTGGTCTTCCTTTCTCACGTACGTCAAATGCAATTGCATTTGCCCTACGAGTAGATGTACTATTGAGATTATAGTTTACTGCAATGAGGAAATCACGTGCACCTATTGCTGTTGCACCGCTCTTTGCAGTCTCTTCATTCCAAACACATGGACCAAAGTCTGGTTGTTCTTCTTTTACTCCAAATCTTTTTGACAATGCCTCATATTCCCCCTTACGACATACAGCCAGATTCCTTCTTTCAGGAGTGAATGCTGCAGACTCGTAAGCATATACTGGTACTCCGAGTTCATCACCCACGCGTTTGCCAAGCTGACGAGCCAATTCTGCACACTCTCCAAGGGTAATGTTTGCTACTGGCACCAAAGGACATACATCCGTTGCTCCCATTCGCGGATGTGCACCATGATGATGACGCATGTCAATCACCTCTTTAGCCTTTCGAATAGCCTGATAAGCAGCCTCCATAACATTCTTTGGTTCGCCTACGAATGTTATAACTGTACGGTTAGTCGCTTCTCCAGGATCAACGTCTAACAATTTTACTCCTTCAATTTTCTCAATTACATCCGTAATCTGCTTGATTACGCCCATATCGCGTCCTTCTGAAAAATTAGGAACGCACTCAATTAATTGTCTCATAATATTTTGTTTTATAGATTATGCTTCTTTTCTAAGGCCATCCTTATACTCGTTGTTTTTGTTTCTTTTCTCATACGTAAGGTTTGCATCTGAATTGCCTTCCCACCTCCTGCAAAGATATAACGACTCGTATATCCTGCCTATTTTATACCGTCTGCTTATTCTCAATGCGACACCATAATCTTCACCATACGACACATTTTCAAAGCGGACTTTCCTTATCAAGGGAGTATAAAATGCTCTTGGCGCCCCAACTCCATTAACCCTCAACAAATTATTGTGACCATTTTCATCTGTCCATTCTTTGTGGTCAATCAATCCAGGAGAAATTACATTCATTTTTCCATCTGTAATTGTATATGCGCCAACCACCATTCCATAATTTCCCTCATAAAATCTATTTATTATCTTAGTCAAGGTTTCCGGCGTCTCATACAAATCATCACTATCCAACTGTACTGCAAATTTTCCACATCGACTATCATTTATAGCCTTATTCCAGCATCCTCCTATACATAAATCAGTTTCTTCTGGCACAATATGTACCACTCTTTTATCGCATTGAGCCATTCTTTCCATTATTTCGTACGTACCATCGGTCGAATGGTTATCCACAACTATCACATTGTATTTGAAATCACATTTTTGTTTCAATACAGATTCTACCGCATCGCCTATCGTCTTAGCCCTATTATATACAGGTATGACAACCGTTGCCTCAATGTCAAACTTCTCGTCATCCAAATTCACCACATTCAAATTCGCAGAATCAATATATTTGCCACTCTTTTTCAAATATTCGGTAAACGTCTCTTCCATCTCTTTCTGGACATCTCTATTCCTTGGGTCAACATAATCAAAATGCCCTGCACAACATTGTTCATCAACGCTATAAAGAAAATCATCACTTTTCTTGAATTTCACTTTATCTTGAGCCCACAACATAAAGTCATAAAAAGCAGAATATTTCAACAGCCTGCTTCCCGACTGCTTAATATAATCTTCAAACATTTGTCTTTCGACAATCACGACAGCACCAAAATCGAAATCATTTCTATAAAGACAGCCTAAAAATTTCTCCGTAATATGTTCTTCCCTCCTATCTTGTTTATTTTCGTAGTAATTTGAATAGAATATGCCTGCATCACCTATTTGCCAACTGATTTGGTCAAAAGCACAATCTATCCATTCAACTTTCTTCATGCAAAGCACACAATATTTTCTTTCGCCTTGCATAATCACCTCCATCGCAGTACTTTCTCCAAAATTCATTCCTTCAAACACCTGAAAATCACATAACTTATTCATATTCATATCACTTCTTTTTAATCTTTTTTAACTCACTTAACGACATCGACTCCTTAGCTTCCCCAGTAACAGCCCCACCATTACTCACAAAACTACAACCAAACGTCCATACCTTTTTCCCATTTGGATGTCTGTAAACCATACCGCCAATCATTCCATTCTTTCCATATCTCAATATAGACTCACAACTATCACCAACAACTTCCATTCCATCACACATTCCGTCTTCTGCAAATACTCTTACCTTCCCATCATTAAAAACACAATTAGTCACCACTCCTGTTCCCCGATACCTCACACCAAGCAGTTTCTCAATGTTTTTCTGTTCTTCTAATGAATAAACACTATCTCGAAATATATCCCGAAGATAATTTGTTCCTGAAACCACAATGTTGCTTCCACTGTTGAGCGACGAATTCAAGACTTCCGTCAACTTCGACGGGAATGCTTTATAAGCTGCTTCTCCATTAAACACGCGTGTCGTTCTCTGTCTGCCCAATACAAGATCTATTATCTTATATCCTCTCCAAACCACTGAATCTGCAGTATATCCGTCCCTGGTAGAGCTGCAAAAATCATATCCCTGCTCAAGCCAGAATTTGCCATGACCTATGACATGGTCCCTGGTATTTCCAGTTAATATTTCGAACTGGTTTTCTTCACTCGAATGCCCCCACCCTGACTCATCATCAGTAATCCACTGGTTCCTGACATCAAAATCCAATTGCTTTCCAATATAATCAATTATTTCCGATTCTCCATCACCATGGTCACACCACTCTGCAAACCCACCGTATGGATAAGCATAAAAAAATTCCGGACCGCATACCCTGTCATAACAATCAGTCACCAACACTACTCCCTTGGATTCACCAGCAACCAGTCCACATGACAAAATTTCGCTCGGCATACTAATTCCCCCATCATTCAATGCTGCCACCTTGAAACTCAACACTTCCCCTTTTTCTATTTTCAACGAGTATATGCTGTCATCAACAACTGTGCCATTATCCCATCCCTTATCTTTTCTGCAATACACAACATACCTTTGTGCTACTGCTGTTTCCTCTAATGTGTCTATTCTCTGATGCCAGCTAAGCCTTGCAACATCGCCATCCAATTTTATTGAAAAATCCTTGACAGGCAATGGCTGTACTACAGCATCATAGCCATTGAAATACTTTAATATACCTTTATAGACTGCTCTGCAGACAAGAAATTTGAATCTTGGATCCAATCCATAACGAATATCGTTCAGGTTCTGGTGTGATAAAAGTTCCAGCAGAAAACATGGAACATCTGTATATGCTGCTTCGTTATATCTTTTATCTGTCAATCCTCGCGAAGCCCATTCGGGTTCTATATTACGTCTAATGTCTGAAATAATCTGGTTCGTTACAATTTCAGCCAACCTTTGGCAACTGACTCTGCTTGCTCCGTTGGTGAAGTTCTTGGACATATCACCACCTGTAGATGAGTAAATTCCCAATGTTCCGACAAAGCCATCGGTGTTCACTCCTGCATCAGTATGAAAAGCCAAAGCCACATCAACACCGACTCTTGCATTCAACCAATTAACCCACAGAGCTCGACATTTAATATCATCTCGATAGTTGTCTTCACCTTTATGAACGGAATAAATATCGTAAGGCAAACCGCAATATTTCAGCCATTCTCTTGCGCACTCCCAAACTCTCAGTTCGCCGCTTGCACCACGACCTCCACCTAATCTGACGGTCGGAGCAATAAGAACTCCACTCTTTTTAGTTCCAGCATGCATCACCACTTTCGACTCTTCTCCAGCCTTAAAGTAATGTCTGCCTAAATAAACCCACATGCCATAACCCTTAGTCTGGTTCACCCTATAATGCGATACTCCACCATTATGCACCACGTCAAAACGAGTATCATCGGAGGCATTCTCATCAAAATCATATAAAATTGACACCCAATACCACCCACTTTTCTCAACAGTAATATCCCACGTTCTAAGTTTCTGGTATTTTGGCAATGAAAGTTCAATGTTTTTCCCACGTAAGTTCTCCAACACTATTTCTTCACCCTGTAAATCACGTTCTCGTGGCATAAACACGTTGGCACCAGCGTTTTCAATCATTGGCTCCAAATATTGCAAAACGTACGACAACGTCAATTTATCCTCAACCGTAGTCATTACAGGTGCGCGCTGCCAGGTCCATCGCTCCTGATCAGCATTATAGTACAATCCATGACTTGCCCACAGAACAATGTTTTTGCCCTCTAACCCTTTATCCGCTTTCCATCCTCTGTCCATACTTTGCACAACATTTCCAGCCGATAAAACTGCGGCAAAAACAATCATCAATATAGCAAATCCTACTTTTTTCACTCAACTCAACTTTTTAGAACGAGTATCCGACACCAAGACCCAACACTGCCTTGAACTGCACATGCTGTGTCGCAACATCGTCTTTCGGACCTTTTATCTTCACTGCATCGTAATACTTCAATTGAGTTCCAAGTGATACATTCAACACTTTCAAGAATTGGTATGATACCGACAAATCCCAATCAACGTCTATATTTCCAAACTTTTTAGTATATGGCGTAAATAAAGTTAATGTTGACAATATCTTGAAGTTTTCAATCTGGTCATACATCAATGTAGCCTTGAATGATGCACCAAATTCGGCTTTATAGTTCTTCCCAAAATATTTCTCTCCTAAAGCGAAATCGTCACCAAGATAGTTTACTCTCAATGCAGAGTCAGTACATGTCGTAATACGTCCTGCAACAGGAGAAAGATAAAGAGACAACAGATTCTTATACTTCCAGTCGATACCGACAGAAATATCAGTGTATGATGGAGACATTATCTTGGATATAGGCAATAATGGGTCTTCTTCTTTCGAATAATCATAACCATTTGCATACTGCGTCTTGAATGAACCTAATGCCGTAAGATACCATGTCTTTGCAAATTCCCAACCAAATTTTGTACTGATATTCAATTTATCATTCGTTTTTTGCCATGGATGCTTATTGTTTTCCACAAAACTCTCGCCAAATTCAGTATCAATGTTCGAATCCCAAGCTATATGGTTTTTCTTATATAGAAATGACACATTTGCACCTGCCAGCATATTAATGCTGTTATTACCTCCTGCAGCCCAATTTACAAGCCCCGTTGCTCCGACATTGAACGAAAGAATACCAGTGATTTTCCAATTCTTTACAGAATCAGTAGTCTCTGTTGTTAGGTTAGAGATTGCAGCCTGACGTGTTTTATCATTATTCAGACCCACTTCACGCGCATCACTTGCATCTTGAGCATAAAGACTAAGTGTTACTAGAGAAATAATCAAAAAAGAATAAAATTTTTTCATAGCTGTATTGTTTATAAATATTTTATCAATCATTGTCTTCATCAAGGAGAAGAAGGCGATCATTTATTTCAAGTTCGAGAGAGCCCTTAGGAGTAAGTGTCTTTAATCCTCGTTTGACTAAGACTATTACTGAACCTTTGTTCACATTCAAATCCATGATTCTGCTACCACCAGCAAGATCTCCTTCAGTAATTATATATTCGCGCACCTTTCTGTCAAACTCATCAGAAAGTTCAATGCCATACTCTTTTGATTCAAAATGTTCCTCATCAACCAAATCAAGTTTATGAGCCACCTTTGAGAGTGTCATGCCTTGCACCAGAAGAGAAAACAGCGTCACGAAAAAAACGATGTTGAAAATCATGTCAGAACCTGCAATTCCATACACAAGTGGGTATGTTGCAAACATAATAGGCGCAGCCCCACGAAGTCCTACCCACGAAGTGTATCTGCGCGCGTTTGCAGGCAAAAGCCTACGATAAGGGAATAGACAGGCAAAAACAGATAGTGGACGGGCAACAAAAACGATTATAACGCTGATTATGATTGCAGGAACAGCGACATAGAACATTGCTCTCGGGCTAACAAGCAACCCCAGGACAAGAAACATTATTATCTGAAAGAACCATGTCAGACCATCAAGAAAAGTTGATATGTCACGACGATATAGAATCTTACTGTTTCCAACCATAATTCCAGCAATATAGACAGCAAGGTAACCATTACCCTTTGCCATATCGGACAAGGTGAAAGTGAAGAAAATCAAAGCAAGAACCATAATTGAATAGAGCGACCTGTTCTTGACATTTATATGGTTAATCAAAAGGGTAATACACTTACCCATAGCAAAGCCTATGAAACCGCCAAGTGCGAACTGTATAAGGAGGTTTGTGAAGATGTCAAGAGGAGTTGTCTGACCACCTGAAATAATTTGAATCAACACTATAGTGAGCATATATGCCATCGGGTCGTTACTACCGGATTCAAGTTCAAGAAGAGGACGCAGGTTATGTTTCAGGTGTATTTTCTGATCTTTTAGAATAGAGAATACCGACGCTGAGTCTGTGGAAGACATGGTAGCTGCAAGCAATAGACAGGTAAGAAAAGGAATTGTATTTTGAGATGCAGCAATACAAGATGTAGTTGGCGAGAGATGGACAAGATAAGAAATCAGATAAACAAAGAAACCTGTTATCAAAGTAGTGAGTAAGACTCCAAAAGTAGAAAGAATTATTCCCTGCTTAAGAACTGGTTTAATCTCGGTGTAGTTTGTCCCAACTCCACCATTGAAAAGGATTATGCTCATAGCCAGCATACCTACGAACTGAGAATCCTTGACGTTACTGAATTCAAGTCCCAAACCATCCTCACCGAAGAGCATACCTAACAGAAGGAACAACAAAAGCGTAGGGACACCAAATTTGTATCCCGTTTTTGAAATAAGTATGCTTAAAAAAATAAGAATAGAGCCTATGAAAAGCACCCATTCAGACGTGTAAATTTCCATAAATATTAAAGCCAAATAGGTCAAGGAGAGTGTCTCCTTGACCTATTCTGCTTATAAATAATCGATTACAAAATCATAAATTCTACACGACGGTTTTCTGCGCGTCCTTCAGGAGTATCATTCGATTCTATTGGCTCAGATTCTCCAGCACCTCGCCAACTCATCCTATGCGGATTGATACCTCGTTTAACCATCTCCTGATATACAGCTTTAGCACGACCCTCAGACAGTTTTTGGTTATGAGCGTCAGAACCAACATTATCTGTATGACCAGTAATCTGAATCTTCAGTTTTGGATTTTCGCTCAACAGTTTATACAAGTCTTCCAACGACTGCGTTGATGTGTTCTTGATGACAGTCTTGTCAGTATCGAACAATAGGTTCTTCAGAATCACTACAGAATTCTTCTTGATTGGCATCAACTGTGCATACACAGTATCATTGTCTATCTGATATACAGTATCATTGTAATCCATATATCCTCTACATTTAACCGAGATGAGGAACTTCTCGCTCACCATCTGGTTCTGTACGAAACCGACACTTGGGTCAACCTTTGCGACAAATGCAGTATCACCAACGTTCTGATCAAGCCTTGTCAGTACAACTTGCGCAGGAATGACCGCATCTGTCTCTCCATCCAATGTCACACAATAGAAGAACGGTGGATAAGTCGGTATCTTCACCTGCTTTGGTTTTGGTCTTGGTCTTGGTTTCTTCTTTATTGGTTTAGGCTGTGGACTCACCTGGAACAACACAGTGAATTTAGCTCCTAAAATGAATGAATTGAGAGCATTTTTTGCATCATTGCCCCATCTTTTAGAAGCCAAAACCGAATTTGCACCAAAATCACCAATATCAGAGGAATGAGAACCTGCTAATATAGGGTCAGTCTTGCCACTATTGTAATACAACAAATCATCATCCTTCGCATTTGCAAACAGAATTTTCTTGTCTGGATTGGAATTCAAGTTAAACAAACCATAATCCAAGAACAAACCCAACCTGTACGACATAGGAATCTTATGTTTTTTCTTACCAGTCATCAAAGCATTAGCCGGCATCCATTCATCCATTACAACACCAAATTCTGCCGATAATGCAACATCAAGATCAAAATTAACCTTTCCTTTACCAACAACTTTGTGTGTCTCTACACTATGAGCATTAAGTTGCTCGATTTCATCTATCAATTGTGGATCCATCACTATCAAATCGCCCTTACCCCTAGTACTATATCCACCGAGCAATCCCAAACCTGCCTTAGCTCCTACCTGAAAATAATAACGATTTATCTGTGCACCGAACATTATTGGCACCAATACACCAAATCTGTTGTGCTGTTCATTATATTTATAGAAATCCACACGACATGGTATTGGGTTGTTCGGATGAGCTCCGTCAACATGAGTCAGCGTTCCTTCATAGGTAAAATCATTCAATCTCGTAGTTGAATTCAAAAATTGCGGTTCAATTCCAACAGCGAAAGTAAACATTTTATTTGGGTTCATAGTGCCTGGCTTATGTTTCTTCAACATATATTGAATACCAACCATACCGCCAGCACCACCTGGTGTCTTACTATTCTCTATACTATGCAGAAAGTTTGAATATCCTATTCCACCATACAACCCGAGACAATGTGTCAATCCCAAATCTTTCTGCTCTTTTTCAGGTTCTTTCTTCTTTTTCTTTCTTCTCCTTTGAGCCATTGCATCTTGACTTGGCACAATCATCATCAGTGCAACAAAAAGGACTAAGAATAACCTTAAGTGTTTCATATCTTCTTATGCTTTATTTTACCATGAATTTAATTACCTCACTTCCGCCATCCTCATATATGACCTTCATCAGATATACTCCATCCATATCCTGCACGCCAAATCCATTCACTCCCTCCTCGAAATCATACTCACCGACATACAGCCCTGACATAGTATATATGTATGCGTGACATCTCGCAGGCATCTTCGCCTCTCCTTCCTTGCTACCCTCCCTGAGCGATATCACCGCACCTGTCTCTACTGATGCGTCATCGTACATCACAGGCTTAAACCCGCATGTCATTATTCCGTAATTCTCACCTACCCTCATCAGCTTCACCTGATATGTCTTGTTAGGGTCAAGTTTCTGCCCCTCCTCGTAATATTGGCTCATCGACATCTTGCCTGTCGCTGCTATCGCCCCGTCTACATACCACTCGTACTCTACAAAGTCATACCCTCCGTTGTATTCCTTGTTCCTCACCCCGAGAAAATCATTCCACCTCTGCGCTATCACGTCCTTCGGATACTGCACTGTGAAATCTATAGTCTTGACCACGTTGTTGCACAGCGAGTTCGAATTGTAGAATGTCACCGTAGCTTGGTAATTGTCTGGCTTCACGTACTTGCCGCTGCCCGTCTCTCCGTTCCACCCCTCGCCTATCTGAGGTATGCTGAACGGTACGTATAACTGTCCGTCTGCACTGACAGTGTCAGGCGTGTCCTCGAACCCTGCTGCCTTCGCCTTCGCATCATATACTATCCTGTAACCCGCCAGTGTGCCCACCGTCGTGTTGTACTTTATCATGAACGTGTCGTCATCCGCACATATCTGCCCCTGCTGCATCTCCACATCTACGTCCAGAACGTCCAAAACCTGAAGCTTCACATCGAAGAACAGTGAGTCGCATGTCTTCAGCGAACTCGCCACCGGTATCCTGTAATGTCCGGTCTGGTGTGGACAGGTGTCCAAAACTACGACCCCATTCCCATTCTTCACCTGAATGCAGAACGGCTGGTCAGAACATATCACCGTGTCAATGTGTATCGTGTCGGTTATCAGTGCCGAAAGGTTCAGCTCAAGTATCGAGTCGCAACCACACCACGACTTCAGCGTATCTATCACCTGTACGGACTTCTGACCCGTGATGTATCTCGGCTTGCCGTCCTTGCCCGTAATCTCTATCGAGTCGGCAGTTATGAATCTGTAGTCCTCCCCGTTGAACTGCACCTTGTCACCGAGGCAAACGTACCTGTCGGTGATGCCATGACTCTCCTGAAGCGGTGGTACAGCTATCACTATCGTCGTGTCGTCATCGCATCCGTTCGACACTGCCTGCAGCCATATCGTTATTGTATCTCCCTCCTTAGGCACGTTTATCGTTGCCAGGTTCTTTGCTGTGAAGGTGCCCACGTATGATCTTCCTGTATGCTTCGACGTCACCTTCCATGTCTGCGACGTTATCTTCTCCGTCGGCATGTAGGTCTTCACTCCGTCCTTCATGATATATACCTCCGACGTGTTCGTGAAACTGATGTGAGTCTGGCAGTCCGAATACGTTATGTTGTATGTGAACTTAGCCTCTGGCAATCGTGGGATGGTATAAGCCACCAAGTCAAAATAGCATGTAGATTGCTCTTTGTATGTACATCTGCAGGTATAAGAGCAAGTGTCGGTTCCTGCTACTGGCAACGACTGCGATGTCCCCACTGTCTGACCAGTGCAGTTGTTTGTCCATCTGTAGTTGAAGCCGTCAGGAGCCTTGATTTCGGTTGACTGCTGTTCACCGCACGACATACCAGTAATCTCGGCAGCAGAGCAGTTCAATGTGAAATACGCCCATCCAGCATGACCACTCCAGTTACAATCCTTTGTAGTCAGACGCACCTTGATAGTCTGTCCGGCATAAGGGGTAAGATTCACACCGACAGTTGTCCATCTCTTCCACCAATATCCGCCAGATTGTGTCCAACCTCCCTGACCTGAATGCATACCGGTACATTGGAAATTGGCTCTCGTACATCTATCGAGCACCTGATTGCTCACATCCATAATTTCCATAAGGAATTCAGGTGGTTCGTCATGTCCAGGCTCTTCGAATACCACAGCATATTTCAGCACCAATATCAGGTTCGACCCTGCAGGCACATTGTAAGTATAAGTTATTGATTCTGCTTCCGACCCAGTACGCCAGTTTCCAAGTCGCACTGACATCATCTCGCCTGGCGGAATGGTGTGCAGTCCGTTATTGGTAAATGGTGCAAAGTCATTCATGTCGGTATTTACCGTGTGGCGCGAGGCTTCGGCTGCCGGACCTTGATCCACATAGCCTACAGTCTGATATGGATTGTCGTATGTTCCATACGTACACTGTGTCCCAGGCGCATTGAATGTTATGAAATCGATGCAATGGCCTGACACATCATATATCAATATATCTGATACCTCGCCATATATACCAGTATCACCGTTGCATATAGGTCGCACGTAGAAGAAATACTGACCTTCCGTCAACTCTGCATACTGGAAAGTGTCGCACGTTGTAGTGATTCCTGTATGCTCAGCATAGTATGTATCTGTTGGGTCAGAGGATGCAGCACCCATAACCTCATACTCAGTAGCATTACCATTCCAGCAGACTATCACTCCAGCCAAAGCATCCTTTACTACCGTAATATTTGATGGTGTAGCAACGCAATCTGTAGGGTCATGAACTGTATCCATCTGAATATTGTCTATACATGCTCCTGGTGCAGTTATCGTTCGGCTATTACACCTGAATGCGAAACAAAGGTTGTAGGTTCCTGCGGTCTGCACATGTATTGTTCCAGTAATGTGTTTCCATGCCGTAATGCCGAAAACAGAATTATTCGTATTGTCAACGAACATATTCCTCTTGATGGCATTTGGATAGTCGGTTCCAAGAGCTGCTGCATTTACTGCAGTTCCCTGAGGAACGAAGCCAACCATCATTCCCTGATTTGTTCCATCACCACCACACTGATAATCGAACGCAAGAGTATAATCGCCAGCAGCGAGTGTAAAGTCTTTATAAGCCACTGACACGTATCCAGATGAAGTGACAGCATAAGTTGCTGTCCTTCCGCTGTCAGGGGAGATATACAACGATTTCTGTCCCAAGCAATGTGTCGCAGTTCCTTCATAAAAACCAGATGTTTTGGGTCTCTGCTTAAATGTCCACCCTACCGTATCACTCGGGTTTTCAAATCCATTGAAATACGGTAAACGAGTGTTTTGCGCAGTCATCATACCCCAACCTATCGTCAACAACGCTACTACCAAAAACAGTTTGTGTAATTTTTGCCTCATATCTTCTTATGCTTTATTTTACCATGAATTTAATTACCTCACTTCCGCCATCCTCATATATGACCTTCATCAGATATACTCCATCCATATCCTGCACGCCAAATCCATTCACTCCCTCCTCGAAATCATACTCACCGACATACAGCCCTGACATAGTATATATGTATGCGTGACATCTCGCAGGCATCTTCGCCTCTCCTTCCTTGCTACCCTCCCTGAGCGATATCACCGCACCTGTCTCTACTGATGCGTCATCGTACATCACAGGCTTAAACCCGCATGTCATTATTCCGTAATTCTCACCTACCCTCATCAGCTTCACCTGATATGTCTTGTTAGGGTCAAGTTTCTGCCCCTCCTCGTAATATTGGCTCATCGACATCTTGCCTGTCGCTGCTATCGCCCCGTCTACATACCACTCGTACTCTACAAAGTCATACCCTCCGTTGTATTCCTTGTTCCTCACCCCGAGAAAATCATTCCACCTCTGCGCTATCACGTCCTTCGGATACTGCACTGTGAAATCTATAGTCTTGACCACGTTGTTGCACAGCGAGTTCGAATTGTAGAATGTCACCGTAGCTTGGTAATTGTCTGGCTTCACGTACTTGCCGCTGCCCGTCTCTCCGTTCCACCCCTCGCCTATCTGAGGTATGCTGAACGGTACGTATAACTGTCCGTCTGCACTGACAGTGTCAGGCGTGTCCTCGAACCCTGCTGCCTTCGCCTTCGCATCATATACTATCCTGTAACCCGCCAGTGTGCCCACCGTCGTGTTGTACTTTATCATGAACGTGTCGTCATCCGCACATATCTGCCCCTGCTGCATCTCCACATCTACGTCCAGAACGTCCAAAACCTGAAGCTTCACATCGAAGAACAGTGAGTCGCATGTCTTCAGCGAACTCGCCACCGGTATCCTGTAATGTCCGGTCTGGTGTGGACAGGTGTCCAAAACTACGACCCCATTCCCATTCTTCACCTGAATGCAGAACGGCTGGTCAGAACATATCACCGTGTCAATGTGTATCGTGTCGGTTATCAGTGCCGAAAGGTTCAGCTCAAGTATCGAGTCGCAACCACACCACGACTTCAGCGTATCTATCACCTGTACGGACTTCTGACCCGTGATGTATCTCGGCTTGCCGTCCTTGCCCGTAATCTCTATCGAGTCGGCAGTTATGAATCTGTAGTCCTCCCCGTTGAACTGCACCTTGTCACCGAGGCAAACGTACCTGTCGGTGATGCCATGACTCTCCTGAAGCGGTGGTACAGCTATCACTATCGTCGTGTCGTCATCGCATCCGTTCGACACTGCCTGCAGCCATATCGTTATTGTATCTCCCTCCTTAGGCACGTTTATCGTTGCCAGGTTCTTTGCTGTGAAGGTGCCCACGTATGATCTTCCTGTATGCTTCGACGTCACCTTCCATGTCTGCGACGTTATCTTCTCCGTCGGCATGTAGGTCTTCACTCCGTCCTTCATGATATATACCTCCGACGTGTTCGTGAAACTGATGTGAGTCTGGCAGTCCGAATACGTTATGTTGTATGTGAACTTAGCCTCTGGCAATCGTGGGATGGTATAAGCCACCAAGTCAAAATAGCATGTAGATTGCTCTTTGTATGTACATCTGCAGGTATAAGAGCAAGTGTCGGTTCCTGCTACTGGCAACGACTGCGATGTCCCCACTGTCTGACCAGTGCAGTTGTTTGTCCATCTGTAGTTGAAGCCGTCAGGAGCCTTGATTTCGGTTGACTGCTGTTCACCGCACGACATACCAGTAATCTCGGCAGCAGTACAGTTCAATGTATAATAGGCATATCCGAAATGTCCGGAAGCATTACAATCCTTTGTCGTAAGCCTAATCTTTATCGTCTGTCCAGCATACTGAGTCAGGTTCACACCTATCGTTGTCCACTGTTTCCACCATATTGTCGAAAGCGAGCCATACGAACCTGACGCCTGACAAGAATGCCACCCTTGCGTCAGTGTGCCATCACATAAGAAATTAGCCTTTGTACACGTTCTGTCCAGTAAAGACCCATTTACATCCATAATCTCCAGCAGGAATTCAGGAGGCTGTGTATGTCCAGGTTCCTCGAACACGATAGCATATTTCATCATCAATATTAGGTTCGACCCAGCAGGCACATTGTAAGTATAAGTAACCGCCTCGCCTTCCGACCCGTTATTCCAGTTACCCAATCTCACCGACATCACATCTCCGGCAGGGACTGTATGCAAAGCGCCATTACTCCTCGGATCAGTTTCGTTCAAATCGGTATGAATCGTATGTCTGGATGACATCTGCGATGGTCCGTTGTCAATGAAACCATTTGTCTGATAAGGGTTTGTATATGTTCCATAAGTACACTGAGTGCCGGCAGCATTGAACGTGATGAAGTCAATGCAATGAGCTGACACATCGTACATCAGCACACCACTGATTTCACCATATATGCCAGTGTCGCCATTGCAGATTGGACGCACATAGAAGAAATACTGACCTTCGCCAAGTTCAGCATATTGGAAAGTGTCGCATGTCGTCGTCACGCCTGTATGTTCGGCATAAGAATAATCCAAAGGATTAGAAGCCGATGCAGCCATAACTTCATATTCTGTTGCATTTCCTTGCCAACAGACGATTGCACCAGCCTGAGCATCCTTGACAACCGTTATCCCGTATGGAGGGTAAGTACAGTCAGTCTCATTCACTGCCGTATCCAGCTGAATGTTATCGACACATGCCCCTGGGTTCACCACAGTCCTGCTGTTACAACGGAATGCGAAACAGAGATTGTATGTACCAGCCGTCTGCACATGTATAGTTCCTGTGATATGTCGCCAAGCTGACGACCCGAAGACAGAATTGTTTGTATTGTCAACAAACATATTCCTCTTGATAGCATTTGGAAAATCCGTTCCAAGTGCAGCCGCATTGACTGCTGTCGAAGATGGGACAAAGCCCACCATCATGTTTTGATTTGTTCCGTCACCGCCACACTGATAGTCGAAAGCCAGCGTGTAATCACCCGCTGGAAGCGTAAAACTCGTATAAGCAACCGACACATAACCCGACGAAGTTACAATATATGTCGCCGTTCTTCCCGTGTCAGGCGATATATACATAGACTTGTAACCAAGACAATGCACAGCCGACCCCACCTCGAAACCAGACGTTTTAGGTCTCACTTTGAATGTCCAGCCGACCGTATCACTCGGATTTTCAAATCCATTAAAATAAGGAAGATGAGTATTTTGCGCCATAATCACACAACATACCATCAACATTATTGTCAGCAACCGAACTTTCTGTCCATATAACATAATTGTCCAAATTATTTCACACTACATTTTCGTGGCAAATTTACTACTTATTTTTCATTCTGCCAAACATTTTCAATAAAAAAATATTTTTAATAAATTGCAACAACTCAAAAAGCCAAAGTCATCCACTTTTCATCCTTGATAACCTCATCGAGACTATGGTGAAACACCATAATTCCTTCGAGGTGCTGTCAATCTGTGTCATATTCACCTCCCATTATAAATGGGACTTAAATTGGTTGTAAATTGTATGTGATTGGTTATGACAACGAACTCACATTAGAGTCAATGGCTTATTTGGGCGTACCGAATATTGTAGCATGATGCAGCTATATAAAT
>JAKSNT010000026.1 GCA_024399575.1 Paludibacteraceae bacterium | reverse complement strand
ACGACAAAGACGGCGTATGCCAGCGAAGCGCCAAGTGCAAAGGTGATAACCCATGGGAAGAGACGTACGAAGTCGCCGAGGTAGCCGGAGATGATGCCGGTCATTGGGAAGAACATGGTGCATATAGCTGCTGTTGCCATGAACATAGGCATAATCAGCTCCTTGCCGCTGCGTGCAGCTGCATCTTCAGGCGGGACTCCCGTCTTGAGATGAGCCATATAGCCGTCCATCGTTATTATGGAGTCATCGACAATCATGCCAAGCACTACGATGAGTGCGGCGAGGGTCACGGTGTTGAGGTCGATATGCGTGACATACATTATAGCAATGGCTACCGCAGTACAGACCGGAACGCCCGACGAGGCGATGAGGGCAGAACGCATAGGAAAGAGCAGCAGCATCACGGCTATAACGACGAGCATTGAGATGACGAGGTCGCGGAGGAAGGAGAGGATAGAGTCGTCAACGACATGCGGCTGGTCGGTGATGTTGCTCATGGTGACGCTCGGCGGCAGTGTGGTTCGGAAATCATCGAGTACACGGTTGACTTTATGTCCGAATTCGACGATGTTGTTGTCGTTGCGCATCTCGACCGATAGGATGATGGCATCGTTGCCGTTGTACGACACCATGGCGTCAGGCTTGCGGTAGCGACGTTCCACAGTCGCTATATCCTTCAGACGAAGCGCATTGCCTTGAGGGTCTGTGTATATGATATGGTTGGCAATCTCGCCTTCGTTGGCAAGGTTGCTGTTGATGTAGATGGGCGAAGTTATGGTTGAGGTATTGAACGTGCCGCTGATGGTCTGAAGTCCCGAGGTTTGGTAGTTCGCCATCAGTGTGGCAGGATCGATGCTGTAGGCGGATAGACGGTTGAAGTCAATGTTGACGGCAATCTCCTCCTCCTGTGCACCTGTAATCTTGACAGAGGCAAGTTCGGGAATAGACTCCAAGCGACGAGCGAGGTCATCGGCATATTCCTTCAGTTCGTCATAACCTTTGTCGGATGACTCAAGTGCCACCAGCATAGTTGCTACTGACGAGAAATCGTCGATTACAGCCACGCCAAGCACTCCGGCAGGCAGCTGCAGCTTCGCCTGATTGAGTCTGAGCTTGATTTTGGACCATACTTCGTCCTTGCGGTCTTGGTTAACCACAAGGTCAACATATATGTAGCAGATGCCGTTCCTTGAGTAGGAATATGTGGTGCTACGTGACACTTCGGGGAATGAGAAGAGTATCTTTTCGAGTGGGCGTGTCACCTGCTGCTCGACCTCGCGGGCAGAGGCACCAGGGTAAACAGCGGCTACGAGGCCCTGCTTGATCTGGAAGGTCGGGAATTCGTCGCGGTTCATCTTGAAGATGCCGATGATGCCTATGGCGATGAGTGCCACAAGAATGACATAGACTATTTTCTTGTGTGCTATTGCCGAATGTATGATGTTCCGTTTCATTGCTGTACGTTGACTTTCATTCCTGTACATACCTTCTGCATTCCTTCGACGATGATGCGGTCGCCCGTGGTGAGTCCGTCAAGGACCATTACGCCATGGCTTACAAATTCGCCGAGAGTAATATATCTTTTCGAAACAATGCTGTCAGCACTGACAGTCCATACATATTTGCCGTGGCTGTCCATCTTGACAGCATTGGCAGGGATGACGATATCTGCTTGAAACTTGCGGTTGCTGTAGATATGGCAGACCATGCCAGGCATCATATTTGCGGATTTTGCGATAGGGCGCAGGCGGCACATGAATGTGTGGGAAAGTGGCGAACTGACCATGTCTTTAGTGACTACGACTGCCTGACATGTGTGCCCGATGGCAGAGATTCCGACAGTCGCCGTGTCACCAATGCTGAAGTCGCTGATTTCGCTTTCAGGCACGGCGAACTCGATTTCGGCATTGTGCATGTCGATTATCGTTGCTATACGGTCGATTGGCGAGACTGAGATGCCTGTCTCGGTGACTATCTCGCTGACCACACCGGCAAAAGGAGCACGGATACGGCATTCTTCGAGGGCATGTTCAGCAGCAGAGGCTGCAGCCTTGGCCTGTTGCAGTTTTGTCTCTATCTCGACCATTTTCATGTCGGGTACTACGTTTGCATCATGTACCCGTCTGACACGTTTCATTGCGTCTTCTGCCTCGTTCAATGAAGCCTTGGCAGCATTGTATGCGCTCTGGAGACTCTGTGATTCGATGACGGCAATCACCTGACCTTCGGCAACATGGGTGCCTTTGCGAACCAAAATCTGTTTCAATTTCCCATCATGGCGCGAGACTATGTGCGCCTCTTTGGAGGGGCGTACTGTACCGATGTAGCTCGTCTCGGTGGCATCTTGTGAGCCTGAAACGAGTATGGTGCGAACCTCGACAGCAGACGAATGTTCGGCTTTTGTCCGCCTTATACAGCCAGCGAAAAGCATAAGCACAGCTGAAGCCAATATCATAAACTTTTTCATGTGCATAAATTTTCTGCAAATTTACTGAGTATTTCGTTTGGTTGCGCATAATACATGCGTCTTTAACACGAATTTAACATACAATCAAATAATGGGAAAAATATATTGCGAGTGATTAGGCAGTATCGGAAAAAATCATTAACTTTGCACCCAAATTTGCAAGGTATGAAAAGGAAGGTTATTATTCTGATTATAGCGGCAGTGGCAATGCTGGCATTCAGTTCCTGCAAGAAGGATTACGTCCGTTGCTGGAAGGGTTCGTACCGCTACAAGGGTTTCGAGTATGTGGAATATGCGTGGTGCACTGAGGCAGAGATGCTCCTTTCTGTGGATCAGCTGAAGGCGACAGGCGATTACACAAACATTACGTTCATGTCAATAGATGGGTATGCTTCGCGTGCTGAATGTCTAGACAATAACGTGCAATGAGACCATACATTGTAATAGATGACGCCATACCGTTCGTCCGTGGAGTCTTCGAAAACTGTGCGGAAGTATGCTATATAAACGGGGCAGACATCACTCGCAAGGATGTGGCAGTGGCAGATGCGCTGATTGTAAGGACGCGCACGAGATGTGACGTTTCATTGCTCGAAGGCAGCAGAGTGAAGATGATAGCTACTGCAACTATAGGTACTGACCATATAGATTTGAAATATTGCTCGGAACGTGGCATAAGGGTCTGCAATGCACCAGGCTGCAATGCAGGTTCGGTGGCTCAGTGGGTGATGTCGGCAATAGCAGAATGGATGTTGGTTAACGAGGAGGCGCATCCTGTTGTAGGGGTAGTGGGGTATGGAAATGTGGGTCATAAAGTGGTCGAGATGCTCAGGTGCATGGATGTTGAAGTGATGGTATGTGACCCCTTTAAGGTTGGTACAGCGACATTTGCAGAATTGCAGCAGAAAGCAGATATACTGACATTCCATGTCCCGTTGACTTATGATGGCGATTACCCGACGTACCACATGGCTGGCAGTTTCACGCATGTGCGGTATGTGCTCAATGCATCAAGGGGTGGGGTAGTGGACGAACGTGCGCTGATAGACTTGACAGAACGAGGAGGTGCGTGTGCGGTGGATTGCTGGGAAGGCGAACCTGAGATAGACAGAGAGCTGTTGCAGCGTTCGTTTGTGGCTACGCCTCACATCGCAGGATATTCGGCAGACGGAAAATGGAACGGCACTACAATGGCTGTACGGGCTGTGGCGAAATATTTTGGCTTAGTGCCAGTCATGCCCTTGCCGTTGAGCGAAGGATGTCAGATAGCTGCTGACTGGACAGATATCCGCAAAGGCTACGACATAATGGCTGACAGTTGCGCTTTGAAAAAGGAACCAGAGAAATTTGAACAGATGCGTCGTTCGTATCCTGTGCGACGCGAATACAAAATACTATGGAACAACAAGAAATACAAGCAGTAAAACAAAGATTTTCGATTGTGGGGCTTTCGCCTTTGCTGAATCGTGCCATCGATCTGGCTGTGAGAGTGGCTCCTACTGACCTTGCCGTTCTCATTCAAGGGGAGAGCGGTGTGGGTAAGGAGGTGTTTCCAAAAATAATCCACCAGTACAGTTCGCGCAAGACGAAACCTTATTTTGCGGTGAACTGCGGAGCAATACCTGAGGGAACTATCGATTCTGAACTTTTCGGGCATGAGAAGGGAGCATTCACCAGTGCAACGTCCGACCATAAGGGATATTTTGAGGAGGCAAACGGTGGCACATTGTTCCTCGACGAAGTGGGCGAACTGCCTATGTCAACGCAAGTACGCCTGTTGAGAGTGCTTGAGGCTGGCGAGTTCCTCCGTGTAGGGTCGAGCAAGATACAGAAGACAAGTGTGCGTGTGGTCGCTGCAACAAACGTTAATATGGAGCAGGCAGTCCGCGAGGGACGTTTTCGCGAGGATTTATACTACCGACTTAATGCTGTCTCTGTATTTATACCGCCATTGCGTGAACGGCGAGAGGACGTACCATTGCTTTTCCGTAAATTCGCTACAGATTTTGCCGAGAAGAACCATATACCGTCCGTACGACTGACTGCAGATGCTATGGAACTTTTGAAGAAATGCTATTGGCGTGGAAATATCAGGCAACTTCGCAATGTGGCGGAACAATTGTCGGTGGTCGAAGTGTCACGCGAGATTGATGCGCTCACGCTTTCAGCATATCTTCCGCAGGGCGAAAACAGCAATCTCCCATCGGTCATAAAGCATGAACAGTCGTCCGAGAATTTCGCCAACGAGCGTGAGATACTCTACAAGGTGCTATTCGATATGAAGAAAGACATGGACGAGATGAAGCGTGTGATAAGCGAACTCACGCAGGGACAACAAACTCAGTATCATCCTCAGAACATAAGCTTTGCAAGTGTTGATGAGGAGTATAAATCTGTTCAGCATGAACAAGTGCCTGAGACTTCGCACATAACAGATGTAGAGGAATATGTCGAGGAATCGTTTTCGTTGCCTGACCATGAACGCGAGATGATAGTCAAGGCACTTGCAAAACACGGCAACAACCGTCGTCTCGCAGCACGTGAACTCGGAATATCCGAACGAACTTTATACCGTCGTATAAGCGATTACGGACTTGAAAAATGAAACGTACACTGATTGCAACAATTGTCATGATGATTTGCTCGGGCTGCCTTGTCTCCTATAAATTCAATGGCGCGAGCATAGATTATACAAAGACCAAATCAATCACCATTAATGAGTTTCCGAACTATGCACCATTGGTCTATACACCGCTGACAATACAGCTTAACGACGCTATAGCCAATAAATTTGCGCAGCAGACACGCCTGAATATAGTGCGTAACGGCGGTGACTTGCAACTTGATGGTGAAATCACGGGCTACCAGCTCGCTGCAACTGCCATTGGTGCTGACAACCGTGCGTCGGAGAACAAGCTTACATTGACGGTTAAAATCCGTTTCGTCAACAACGTGACTGGCGATGAAATTGAAAATCAATTCAGCGCATATCGCACTTTCTCGTCATCATCAACTCTGAACGACGTGCAGGACGGACTGATTTCAGAATTGGTGGAGGAGATTGTTGACCAGATATTCAATGCAACGGTAGCAAACTGGTAATGAACTTTTCGAAAAACGACATATCAGCTTCGCTTGCTTCGACATTTGATTCGAGGCTGACAGCTTCCGATTGGCTGTCGCTGGTCGAAAAATATCCCTATTGCGAGATATTCCTCTGGCATTATCTCCGCGCCTTGTATAATGCTGATGCTTTCGATTTTGAAAATGAGCTGATGCGACTCGGCATACGCATATCCAACAGAACCGATTTCTATCTGTTCATGACTTCTAAAAAGCTGAAACAGGATTCTGCGGAATATAACCTTGTCTCAACTGATTATTTTTCACATGCCGACAGTGAAACTGCCGAACGTCATGAGTCGTTGCGTCAACTCGCACGCAAACTACGCGAAAAACGTATTGCTGAAAAGGCTGAACATGTTGACAATGAGCAGCCTGATTATGTAAAATTAATTCGGGAAAAAAGATATTCGGAGGCTCTTGAAATTTTAAGGCAAATAAATTTGGAAAATCCAAAAAAAAGTGCTTACTTTGCAGTCCAAATCCGTTATCTGGAAACAATCTTGAATAATAACAAATAAAACATAGATAATATATGGTATTGGTATCTATCTTAATCGTCTTTTTTGCAATAGTCCTTATTGCTGCAGTTTTGATTCAGAACTCGAAAGGTGGTGGCTTGGCATCAAGTTTTTCGAGTGGTAATCAGATGCTTGGCGTTCGCAAGACAACTGATGCCCTTGAAAAAGCAACTTGGACAATCGTAGCAATCATTGTAGTGCTCTGCATTGTTTCGTCAGCTTTGAGCAAGACTTCGGTTTCATCTGCTTCTGAGGTTTCAGACCAGGTTGAAATGCCTGCTACAACAGGTGTTCCTCAAGAATAAATGACGATTCACTGACAAAAAAAGCGATGGCTAACGAAATTGCCATCGCTTTTTGTTATCTTTCAAGACTCTCTTTCCAGGCTCGGAAAGCATTTCCCCTGTGCGACATACTGTTCTTGACCTCTGCAGGCAGTTCTGCGAATGTCTGTTCATATCCCAACGGGACAAAGACAGGGTCATAACCAAAACCGCCATTTCCGCGGCATTCGTCTATAATTGTTCCTTTCACCTCCCCTTCGAAATATTCTGTCTTCCCATTGTGCATATATGCCAGCACTGTCACAAAACGTGCACTCCTGTCATTTGTGCCTTTTAGATTTTCGAGCAGCATTGCTGTGTTTGCACTGTCGTTATGAGTTTCCCCTGCATATCGTGCTGAGCGCACTCCTGGTTCTCCATTGAGCGCAGAGACCTCTAATCCGGAGTCATCTGCAAGTATTTCAACATCATCGCCCATGCGTTGGCGCACATATTCTGCTTTTTGTCGTGCATTTTCCATGAACGTGTTTCCAGTTTCGGGAATATCTTCGGTGATGTTGATGTCGTCAAGCGATACTACCTCCCAGTTGCCGTCTATCATTGCTGAAAGTTCATCGCATTTGTGGCGATTGTGTGTTGCAAGTATAAGTTTTTTCATATCTTGTTCAATTCGTTGATAAGTTCAGTTACGTCTTCTTCACATGTTGACCAGTCGGTGGCTATTCTCACCTGCGTGGTGTTCTCATCGGGGTGACACCAATGGTCGAAAATGAAACGGTCGGACAGTTTATCCAGTTGCGCATTTGTGAAAATCGGCAGAATCTGGTTGGTCGGAGAATCAATCAGCAATGGGATGTTTTTTGCTTTCAGTGTTTTGCGAATGCGTTGTGCCTGCTCGATGGCATGTCGTGAATAACGTTCGTAAGTGTCACCTTGCATGAGCGCTTCGAATTGAGCTCCGAGCAGGAATCCTTTCGCCATCAATGCTCCACGCTGTTTCATGATATATCTGAAATCCTTTTTCAGCGCATTGTTGTTGATTACTAATGCTTCGCCAAACAATGCACCCTGTTTCGTCCCGCCTATATAGAAGGCATCTGTAAGGAGAGTGAGGTCGTGCAATGTGAGGTCGTTTTCTGCTGTAGCCATGGCATACCCCAGACGTGCGCCATCCATATAAAGGGGAATGCAGTGGCGTTGGCAAACCTCATGCAGTTCCTCAAGCTCGTGCTTGTGATAAATAGTTCCTATCTCTGTCGAATTTGAGATATACACCATTCCTGCTTTGACGATATGCTCGAAATTAGGGTCATTGAAATTGTCGGAAATGTATTTGTCCAAAGTAGAAGCTTTGATTTTTCCATCCCCTGATTCAATGACAAGCACCTTGTGACCTGTAGATTCTATTGCACCCGTCTCATGGACGTTGATATGTCCTGTGGCAGAGGCTATGACACCTTCATGCGGACGAAGCACTGACGATATGAAAGTGCAGTTGGTCTGAGTCCCTCCTACAAGGAAGTGTACGTCCGAATCTGTACAGTTGCATTTCCGTTTTACCGACTCTTTAGCTCTTGCCGTTATTTCGTCCTCAGAATAGCCAGGATACTGTCCTGAAGCTTTGGCTATTGCATTCATCACCTCTTGGCAGCCAGCCCTGGTGTAATCGCATGTGAAGTTTATCATATTCTTTTTTTGAATATTCTTATTATTTCTGGTATTATCAGTATGACAGATGTTCCGGCAATAATAGCCATCCAGTCGCTAAATGCCAATGGCACAACGTCAAACATTTTGCCTCCAAGAGTGACAATCAATATCTGTCCTAACAAGATGATTGCTGCTGTCAGGATGAATCCCCGGCATTTTGAGATTTCATTGAATGCCGAATGGCTGGTCATGAAGGCTTTTGCATTGAACAGGTTCCAAAACTGCATTATGACGAAAATAGTGAAGAACAGTGACAATTCGTATGGAGATAGCAATCCTGACTGGTCAATTGCGGGATATGCCGTGGTGAGCGACGTGACGTCATAATTCTTGAATATTATTAGCAGCCCTGTCAACAGGGCAAAAAATGTTCCTCCTACACCGAAAATCCTGGTTGTCATATCGCTGGAGATTATCGAGGCATTGACGTCTCGTGGGGCTTCGTACATCACCTCGTGCGATGGAGGGAGTGACGCAAGTGCCAGTGCTGCAAAAGTATCCATGATGAGATTTACCCACAGCATCTGGGTCACTGTCAATGGTGATTGAGTCCCCACAAATGCCCCTACTACGACAATAAGGCAGGCAACGACATTGATTGTCATCTGGAACATAACGAATCGTTGAATGTTTTTATATAGCGACCTGCCCCACATGACTGAGTTGGAGATACTTCCGAACGATGAATCAAGGATTGTCATGTCTGATGCCTCTTTTGCTACTGCGGTACCATCGCCCATCGACAATCCGACGTCAGCGGCATTCAATGCTGGTGCGTCATTTGTTCCGTCACCAGTCACTGCGACTACGTTGTCCATTGATTTCAATAGTTTTACGAGACGTTGTTTGTCGTTTGGACGTGCGCGTGACAGTACTTTCAGTTTGCCTATACGTTTCTTCAGTTCCTCATCGCTCATTTGTGCAAATTCTTTTCCTGTCATTATTGAGTTCTCATCGTCTTCTGGAGTTATCACACCGCATTGACGACCTATTTCTCGGGCTGTGCCGACCACGTCACCAGTTACAATCTTGACATCAATACCTGCTTCCCTGCATATTTTCATTGCTCCAGGAACTTCTTCTCGGACTGGGTCAGAAATGCCCATTGTTGCTATCAGAGTCATTTCTTTTGCTGCTACATATCCGTCGGTGAATGCCATTTCGTTGTCGTCCAATATTTTGTATGCCAATGCAAGTGTTCTCATTGCCCTGTTTTGTAGAGCTGTGAGGGTGGCTTGAACATCATATAGTTCGTCATCATTGATGCTGCACATTGTCAATATTATTTCTGGAGCACCTTTTACAAACAAAATGCGTTTACCGTCATCATGTTTCACTACTGAAGCCATATATTTCAGGTTGGTATTGAAAGGGAGACGGTCAGTCAATGGGTATTTATGCCTAAGTTCTACATAGTTTACATTGTTTTTGTTCAGCCATAGCAGCAACGCACCTTCCGTTGGGTTACCTATGGTCTTTACATGTGCCGTATCTGAGAAATCGAGGTTGGCAGTTGTGTTGCAGGCTATTGCTTCATAGACACGTTGCTCGGCACCTTGCAGTATTCTCCATTCTGCAACCTCCATTCTGTTTTTGGTGAGTGTCCCAGTCTTGTCTGTGCAGATTACTGTTATAGCGCCCATAGTCTCGCAGGCGTGCATTGTCCTTGGCAAAGTGTTTTCGCGCATCAGTTTCTTCATCGAGAATGCCAGCGACAGATTGACGCTCATCGGAAGTCCTTCAGGGACAGCCACTACAATCAGCGTTACAGCAGTCATTACAGTGTCCAGACAATATTTTATTGCGGATAGCCAGTTGCCGTCATACCCTCCATCTAATATGAAATAATTCAGGGTTCGTCCGATGATTATCAATGCAGCAAGTGAATACGATATTATTGTAATCAAGTGTGCCAGTTTGTTCAGTTTCTCGCCAAGTGGAGTCTGCTCTCCTTCAGCGACTTGTGCTGCCGTGAACACTTTGCCGCAATCTGTGTTATCGCCAACTGCAAACACATGAGCTGTACAGTATCCATCAATGATAGTACACCCCTTCATTATATGATTGTAAGGGTATGTACACTCAGGTCTTCCCTCTGGGTGTGCTTCAACGAATTTGTCGCATTTTGGCTCTCCGGTAAGTGACGATTCGTCAACTACCAGATTGAATGCTTCCAACAGGTCGCAATCAGCAGGTATCTCTTCTCCTGTTTCTAAAAGCACGATATCGTCAACGACAATGTCTTTGCGGGGAACTTGCGATACATTTCCGTTTCTGATTACCTTTACCGGGGTTTCGTCGTTCACTTCGTTCAGCGACTGGAATGTCTTTTCGTTCTTCTGTTCGAGCACGAAACCTATAAGCGTTGCCAGGATGATGGCAGCAAAGATTCCTGCAGGTTCGAAGAATACTGACACTCCCTCACCGGTAAATGCGAACTGGTATATTGCTATAGCTACTGATAATCCCAATGCTACAAGCAATATTGTAATTATCGGATCTTTGAAACATCCAAAAAACTTTTTTAATGCTGATTCTTTTTCTGGTGGTGTCAGCACATTGTAACCATGAGCCTCTCGACTGACTATTACTTCGTTGTCTGTTAATCCTTTATACATAGTCTGATTATTTTATCAAAATTGCTGACGTACATAAATCGCCAGTACTGTTGTATATTAGCACTTGTACGTTGTCGTTTTCAGCAGGTGTGTATTTTACCTTTATGCATTCCCCGAAACGTACTTCATGCGAATAGCTGATCTGGAAATGTCTGAACGAAGGTACATACGTTTTGCCGAAGGCATTTGTTATTATTTGCATGTACCTTGCCGAATTGCAATGTCCGTTTTGGTCTATGTCCGAATACTGGATGGTATAAGAATATTCACCCGCAATCGTATTTTTGTCAGGGTGTTTAAATGCTGCAATTTGAATTTTCTCTCCATCTACATGTCTTGCGAATTGTTCTTGGCCAAAGATGTTTACGTTTTCTCTGGTCTTCAGGTCAATGATTGCCCATATCGATTTGCATACTCCAATCAACTCATGTTGTCCATCAGTGCATCTCCATAGTCTGAAGTTGCGAGTCGAGAACGAAAATCTGTTGCTTTCAATCCATGTTTCTACTTCTATGTCATCTTTCAGTATAGGGTATTCGTCCATTGCCACCTGTAATCTTGCGAGCACCCACGATTTTCCTTCTCTGTTTAGGTCAGGTATGCCGAACCCGCAGTCGTCAGCTGCACGACATGCGATGTTCAGTATCTGTTCTTCCAGAATATAAGGTTTTATTTTGCATTTAATATCCACATCTGCATAGTGGACATGAAATGTATATCTCTGTTTCATAGCTTGTTGATATTTTCTGCCATATTCAGGGCATCAATCATGACTTGGATGTTTCCGTTCATGAAATCGTCCATTGAATGTAGCGTGAGTCCGATCCTATGGTCGGTTATGCGGTCTTGAGGAAAATTATATGTGCGTATCTTGGCAGAACGGTCGCCAGTCGAAACGAGAGTGCGGCGTTTCTCGGTTATGGCATCGTTGTGTTCCTGCAAAGCCATGTCATACAATTTGTTGCGCAGCATTTGCAGAGCGAGTTCCCGGTTCTCTGTCTGTTTCCTTGTTATCTGGCATTGTATCATGATGCCTGTAGGTTTGTGATAGAGTTGAACCTTAGTTTCCACCTTGTTGACGTTCTGTCCCCCAGCGCCCGACGAACGTGCTGTCTGCCATTCGAGGTCTGCTGGATTTATCTGTACATCCACTTCGTCAGCCTCTGGCAATACGGCAACAGTAGCAGCCGATGTGTGGATTCGTCCTTGAGTCTCAGTGACCGGGATTCGTTGTACGCGATGCACACCCGATTCGTATTTCAATATTCCGTATGCACCTTCAGTGTCCGACGATACGTTGAATATCACCTCTTTGTATCCTCCGACAGTGCCTTCAGTGAACGAGACTATTTCCGTTTTAAGTTTGCGCAACTCGCAATATTTGGTGTACATTCTGAACAAGTCGCCTGCAAATAGCGATGCTTCGTCTCCTCCGGTTCCTGCGCGAATCTCGACAGTACAGTTCTTTGCATCTTCTGGGTCTTGAGGTATTAGGGCAGTTCTCAGTCGTTCCTCGGCATCTGGCAGTTTTGCCTCTTTTTCTTCCAGTTCTGCTTTGGCCAGTTCTTTGAGTTCCTCGTCTTCTGTATTGAATATAATGTCTCTTGCGTCCTGTATCTCTTTTGTTAGTGTGCTGTATTCGTCTCTGATGGTTATGATTTTTTCGAGCGAGGCATACTCTTTATTGAGTTTCACATATCTCGTCTGGTCAGCGATGATCGCTGGGTCCGTAATCATGACTTTCAGTTCCTCGAATCTTGAACTGAGTGTTTCTAATTGTGTTAATAGCTTATTGTTCATGCATTTGCAAAAATCAGTAAATCCATTTTACATTGTCTATCCAGAATGTGTTTCCTGGGTACCCGTAGAATGCTGGGTAGCATCCTCCTGTAATCATCAATATGACATGAGTTGGTGTCTCGTCAGCATCTGCCCACCCTACTTCGTCAATCTTTTCCATTTTCATTTTGGAATTCAGTGCTTTGAACTGCCCTCCGTCTGGGAATAGTCCCATATATTTCTTGAACCATGGTTCGTGGCTTATGTCTCCGTAATGTATGTCAAGGCGGTAGTTGTTCACCCATTGTGAAACTGACTTGTCGAATCTTATGCGTGCTGTGCCGACGCGTTTTGCCTTTATGTGTCCGTCCTTGTCTTCCCATCTTTTTTGCAGGAATACGTAAACTTCTGGCTCGTCGTGACCTTCAAACCATTTCTTCTTGCCGAATCCTGTTGCTTTCAATACTTTATGTTCATTTCCTACCTTTGCTTTGAAGTCGAACATCAGTGCTTTTGGTCTGTCGGTGAAAGGTATTCCGACATTTATCGATGCGTATGGGTCAGAAGCAGACTTCACAGGTTCAAGCACACTCCCAAGGAACATCGATCCTGCAACACACACTTCTATATCAATACATCCTAATACCTTGACTGTTACTATTTTGGTATCCAATCTTGCGCACCACCCGTTTCCTCTTCGTTCTGGTTGTGTCGAGTTGGCGGCCTTGTCAATTCCAGCAGGCGAAGCGTAGGCATTTGATATTCCCCAGATGGTTTTATTGAAATTGTAAGCCTTGTTTTGTCTGATGGTGTCTGTCGGTCCAAGGTTATACAGGGTCTGAACCTTTCCTCCGAGCAATGCCGACTCTTTAATGTATCTTACACACCAGTTCTCCATGTTTCCCCATTTCACTGGTACCGATCTTTCTCCGCTCTGTATTTGTCCGGAAACTGCAATTGCCGAGCAGATTATCAACGTTGACAAGATAAACAGTTTCTTCATGACCACGATTTTATATCACCTTCCCAATCTTGCAGTATCTCTTCTGAATATACTCTTGGCTCCTCGTCTTTATGCAGGGGTTCCCATACTTGGGCGAAGAATGGGTTGCACTTGGCTATCTCGCCATAGTTCCAAGGTGTTGGCAGACATTCTGGGCACCAGTGACCTCCGAGCAATATCAAAACGGGTGAAGCCTTGAATCTGTGTCCGAATTGGCATTCCCACTCCAGTGGCGTTCTCCAGTCTCCTTTTGTCATTGTCTCGCTGAGGCATTTCCCACCACGGAAGGCTGCTGCCTGTCTCATGTCCTCGATTGTCCATTCTTCTCTTGGCTTTGATTCGTCAAATCCGTGGTCAAGATGTCTTATTTCATCCGAAGGACGGCTTGTGTCTACATCTTTCCATGAGGTTCCTATTGCCTTCCATTTTTCCTTTGAACCATAATAGGCTGTTATTCTGTCCTCATCGTTGTTTTCAATCCACCATTGTGTACCCCATTTTTCTTTGTGAGCCAATGGTTTCAGTACCATTTTGAATAGGAATGGAGGGCAAAGTCTTGCCAGATGGTAGAACCAAGGCACTTGATGTCCCATCCTCTTGAAATATTCTTTCACTGGCAGGTTTTCGCGAAAATGCAGGTAATCCTCAAGCACTTGCGAATCCTCATACCATTGCCCGTGGAAATTTCGCAGAACGAACCAGTTTGGGTCGAAACATTTTTCAGGGTCGGGAGCTCCTATCGTGTTGAGCAGCAGCTTTTCGAATTCATAATTTGATAATCTGTATTCAGGACCAGATCCTATGTTGTAGAATCTGCACCAGAATTCTTCAGGTACATTTTCCTCGCAAAGGTTAGCCATCAGTCGTCCGGAATCTTCGATTGTAGCCCATTCCAGCACACCTCTCAGTGGTACATGGAACATGATAGGGTCGAAGTTTTTTAATATTCCAGCATATAATATTCCTGATTGACGTAATGATACCCAGTGTTTTATACCAGATTCAACGAATATTCTTTCGGCAATGGTCTTTGATATTGCGTAATGGTCGTAGACCGAAATTGATATTGGGTCGCCAGTCCTTCCCCAGTGTATAGGTTCGTTGCGATCCGAGGTTTGAGCCACTGTTCCGATATAGCATACTTTAATCTTGTCTTTGTTTGGTTGAGCCAGTACTGCCTTCACGATGTTTCGTGCTGCAGTGGTGTTCACCTTGCGGGTCTTGTTTGGGTAGTAGTCTGTTGCCGGTGATACCAATCCTCCGACATGCAGCACATAATCTGTTCCTTCCACACCTTTTGCAACATCTTCATAATTCATCAGGTCACCCCATACTACTGTTATTTTGTCCATGTATGGAGCTAATAATTTCCTGTTTTTTTTGCTGTCTCGAGCCAGTACTGTAAGAGCGAATCTGTCGCATCTTCCCATGAATTCTTTCAGGGTGGCGAATCCCATGTTCCCTGTTGCTCCTGTTAGAAATACTTTTTTCATATTGGCAGTCTTTTTATTTTATCAATACGGTTTTCAGTCGAGTATGGCTGAAAATGTTTTGAATATTATTTTTATATCGTTCCATATTGTGTTGTGACGGATGTATTCGAGGTTCATTGCAAGTTTCTCTTGCATGACGTTTTCGATATAGTACTTCTCGGGGTCATCAACTTTTCCGAGGATTTCGCTTTCGTTTCTGAAGCGTATTGATGCTGGGTCAGTGATTCCCGGTCTGATGTTAAGCACTTCCATCTGTTCTTCTGTCCAATAGTTTACGTAGTGGCGAACCTCTGGTCTTGGACCTACGAACGACATGTCGCCAATCAGTACATTTATCAGTTGCGGAAATTCGTCAAGTTTGTATTTCCTTATGAACTTGCCTGGTCGTGTGACTCGTTGTTCCTCGTTTCCTATTGAAATCAGACTTCCTTTGTCAGCTCCTACTTTCATAGAGCGGAATTTGAATATCTTGAAATCCTTGTTTCCACGTCCTACTCTGACTTGTTTGTAGAATACAGGTCCTTCTGAGTCTGTTTTTATCCATATTGCCATTATTGCGAACAATGGCGATAGAATTAGCAGTCCTATCGTTGATGCTGCAATGTCAAACGCTCTTTTCATATACTCTTCATTACCTCAATGAAATTCTCTATTATATATTCCAAGTCCTCTTCGGTCAGTTTCGTATATAATGGCAATGTCACTTCGTTTTCGAACAGATGGTATGCGTTAGGGTAGTCTTTGATGTCGAATCCCATTTTCTTGTATGCGGTCATCATTGGCAGAGGTTTGAAATGCACGTTGCATGCAATTCCTCTCTCTCCCATCAACTCTATCACCCTGTTTCTCTCTTCCCAGCTTTTCCCGTTGAGTCTTACCATATACAAGTGTCCTGACGATTTGAAATTCCTGTCTGTATGTTGCATAATGGTGATGTCCAGCCCTTTGAATGCCTTGTTGTATTTTTCTATCATTGAGTGGCGTTTCTTCATCATCTCAGGGTATCGTTTGAGTTGTGCGAGACCGATGCCAGCAGTAATATCAGTCATGTTGCATTTGTACCAAGGTCCTATGACGTCATATTCCCACGAACCTGCATGTGTTTTTGCCAATGCGTCTTTGCTTTGTCCGTGCAATGAATATAGCTGGCATTGTCTGTATAAATCCTCCGAATCCATACCTGGGAATTCTCTCCATGTCAGTGCACCGCCTTCGGCTGTAGTCAGGTTTTTTACAGCATGGAACGAGAATGCAGTGAAATCGGCAATTGCTCCGCACATTTTTCCGTCCCTCATTGCTCCGAAAGCGTGGGCGGAATCTGCCAATACAGCTATTCTTCCTAAAAATCTCTGTACATCGGTTTTTGCACGGAACATTTTTCTCTGTCTCTCCACTATTTCGAATATTCTGTTGTAATCAGCCACAACTCCACCGAGGTCAACTGGTATAATCACTTTTGTCCGTGGGGTTATTGCCTTTTCCAGCTGTTCGTAATCCATTTCTACGCTCTCCTTCTGCGAATCGACCATTACGATTTTTGCTTTGACATGATCCACTACCGAAGCTGAAGCGGTAAATGTATATGCAGGTACTATGATTTCATCTCCCTTGGTTACGCCAATCAGTCTGAGGGCCATTTCCAAAGCGGCTGTTGCTGAACTGAGACATACCGTTTTGTTAGTTCCGCAGAATCTGGCAATCTCTTTTTCAAACTCCTTCGTCTTTGGTCCGGTGGTTATCCATCCGCTGAGAATGGCTTCTTTTACCATTTCTACTTCTTCTGCTCCCATATCTGGTGGCGAGAAACTTATCTTTCTGTATTCCATTGTACTATTTTATTATTTTCAGTTTATTGACCGTCTTCAACGAAGATGGTTTGATTTTCAGTTTGGCCTTTCCGTTGATTTCCAGATTATTGATATTAACAAATCTTATGTGGTCAAACCGTTCTTTGCAGTTCGTCTTTATGTCGAATATTCTGACTTCGTCAATGTCATCGGTTGTGTTGATTTTGCATGCGGTCATTGTAACGTTTGGCAGACATTTCTGTGTCAGCTCTGGTCGGTTGTTTTTCAGATTCTCGACCCACCCGAGTTCTACGACACTGTTGACCTTCTTGTCAAAATTGAATGTGCACTCGTTGAATATCAGTTCGTATGGTGTGAAGGCATTATACGAGTATTCTGTCAGCAGTGGTGTGCATCTGTCGAAAATGCATCTGTCGAACAGCACGATTCCATATATTGACGAGAATTGGTTGTAGGTCTCTGCAAAACGGCAGTTCCTTGCTGTTATGTCTCGTCCGTAACAGTGTATGTCATATCGGTTTATGTCGCAATCTTCGAGCGTTGTGCGGTTCACGAAGTTTGTTCCGAATACTCCCCATCTTGCTTTTGCTCTGAGTCTTGTTCCCTTGAAGTCGTAAATGTTGTTCAGGTGGAATCCGTAGCCAGAACTATTATTGGCGCAATATGTTCTGTTGATTGTAATGTTGTCGAGTCTGATGTCGGCTGAACTGCTCAGTCTGATGGCAAGGTCGTTTTCGAGGGTTGTGTCGTTTGGAGTGTCTATAGTGATGTTTTCCATGGCGACTCTGTATTGCAGGTGAATCCAGATGAGATAGGTTTTGTATTCCGAGTCACTGCTGCGTACGAGATTCAGGTTCCTGATGACTTTCTCTCTGTCGTTCACTCTGCATGCTTCTGCCTTAGGTCTTGATTGTTCGTTTCCGTAAGGCATCACAGTCCGGTTTATGGCTTTCCCGTTTATCACGACTGCCAAATCTTGTCTGATTGTCCCGTATTCATACCCGATTCTCTTATCTACCCATTGGTTTTCGTCTTGGATATCTACGAGAAAGATTCCTTCTCCTGTATTGTAGTTTCCTGCATCTATTTCTTTGCCGTTCACTTCGATAGGTGTGGCATTGTTCTTCATGCTGAACAGATAGATGTCGTGGCTGTGGTTTCTGATTGTTATTCTTGCACCTGCAAAATCAGTATATTCTGTCAGTGGAATGCTTTCTGCTCCGTCTGGTATCTCTATTGTGATATTCCCTACACCATCATACGTCACACCAGCGCCTTTGACATAAGCTTCTGCGTGGCAACGTCTTATCGCTTCGTATCGCTCAATGTCGGTTTTTGCTTCACCGAGTCCGAAATCCAGAGGGTTCAGCAATATGGTTATCAATATGCCTAACAATGTGGTCATTTCACTATCTCTCCCTTTTCATCTACTGTTCCTATTCTGCGGGCTGGTACTCCAGCCATGAGTGCGAAATCAGGCACATCATGTGTCACCACTGCTCCTGCTGCTATCATTGCACATCGCCCGACTGTATGTCCGCATACTATTGTGCAGTTGGCACCGAGTGAGGCTCCTTCGCGGATAATGGTTTTTGCATATGCCCCGTGCACTGGGAATGCTGCTCTTGGCACTCTCACATTAGTGAATACGCAAGATGGACCGCAGAACACGTTGTCCTCCAGTTCCACTCCTTCGTATATCGAGACATTGTTCTGCACTCTTACGCAGTTTCCGATTTTTACGTTGTTTCCTACATTTACGTTTTGTCCGAACGAGCAGTTCTTTCCTATTCTTGCTCCACTCTGTATGTGGCAGAAATGCCATATCTTTGTTCCTTCGCCTATCTCTACATTATCGTCCACATACGACGATTCGTGTACAAAATATTTCTTTTCCATTTACTTCATGTTTTTCAATGCATCAAGGAATTTTTCTGCAAGCACCTGATACGTATGGTTTTTCAATACAAATTCATGACCGTTCTTTCCCAATGCTTCCCTCTCCTCTCTGCTCATTTCCTTTATTTTCAATATTGCGTTTCCAATTGATTTTGCGTTTTCCGGTTCGGCATATATGCCACATTTTGCTTCCTCCACTATGTTGTTTCCAGCGTCAATTGCTTGGATTATTGGTTTTCCAGCCATCATGTAGTCATACATTTTGTTCGGACTGATTCCGTATCTGAATAGCGATTGTTTCTGTAATCCGACGTACAGTGCATCCATTTCTCCGAGTAGGGTAGGGATAGCCATCTTGTTTATAGGTGGCAGGAAATGAACGTTCTTGTATCCTTTTTCCTGGGTGTGTTTCATCAGTTTTTTCTTGTCCTGTCCAGTTCCTGTCAGTACGAGTTCCACATTGTTGTCCTTTATCTCTGCGGCTGCATCAATCACCGAGTCGAGCGAATTGGCAGGTCCGTGTGCTCCGGCATATCCTACCACGAATTTTCCCTCATCATGCAGTCTTTTCAATAGTCTCTTGTGTTCGTCAGGTATCCCTGTAGGGCTTTTCCAGTCCTCAAGCACTATTCCGTTTGGCACGCAATGGAATTTTCCTTCTGCCAGTCCTCTCTCTCTCATGTGCCCTTCTGCTTTTGAAAGTATTGAGATTACACCATTCACATGCCTGTAGCAGTAGTCTTCGGCTGCCTGCATCACTCTGATGAATGGGTGACTTGCAGAATATCCACCGAGTTCCATTGGCGACAGAGGCCATAAATCGTGCACTTCGTAAACCAGTTTTGCGTTGTGTCTCTTTGCTATTTTCCTTGCAGGGTAAATGTCAAGTGGATATGTTGATGAGGCTACAACCACATCTGGTTTGAATCCACCGAGATATTTTTTGTAATTGCACATCAGTTTTCCGATGAACAGGAACATCGAGATTATTCTTCCCACACCGTTTCCGTTGTATCTGTTTACCTTTACCCACGAATAGTACACTCCTTTTACTATTTCTCTTCCTTCTCGTTCGGGTTGTTTCCGTCTCAGGTGTGAATATGTTCCTCCGATGTTCAGCACCTTGTTCCCTGACTTCATCCATTCCCTTGCCATGTAATATGGTCTGAATTCCATTCCGTGTTCAGGGCTTCCCGCATAGTGGTTTATTACCAATATATTCATTTTGTCCAATTCCTTATGCTTTCAATTACGTAATCCATGGTTTCTTTTGTAAGTTCTGTGTGCATTGGAATTGAGAGTACCGACCTTGCACATTCTTTTGAGGATTCCAGTCTTCCGCAACTTTTTGTGATTTCTTTGAAAGCCTCCTGTTCCTGCAGTGCCAGTGGATAGTATATCATTGATGGTATTCCCTTTGTCGCCAGATACTCTTTCAGTTCGTCCCTCCTGCCATTGTTTACTTTTAATGTGTATTGGTGATATACATGTGTCGAATATCCTGCTTCATACGGAGTGACGATGCTTTCCAACCCTTTCAGTTCCGTTGTGTAATATTGTGCAGCCTCATATCTTGCTTTGCAGTATTCGTCCAAGTGCTTGAGTTTCACTTTCAGCACTGCTGCCTGTATTGAATCGAGTCTTGAGTTGCAGCCTATTACAGTATGGTGGTATTTGACCTTTTGTCCGTGGTTGGCTATCATGTGTATTCGTTCAGCCAGTTTCTCGTCACGGCAGAATATTGCGCCTCCGTCACCGAAACACCCGAGGTTCTTCGAAGGGAAGAACGATGTGCATCCTATTGTACCCATCGTTCCGGTTTTCATTCTCCGTCCGTCGCTGAATGTGTAGTATGCACCAATCGCCTGGGCGTTGTCCTCTACGACATAGAGGTTGTGCTCTTTTGCGAATTTCAGTATTGGTTCCATATCAGCACTCTGCCCGAACAGGTGCACTGGGATTATGGCTCTTGTCTTTTCGCTGAGTGCTTTTTTCATCTCGTCTATTGAGATGTTGAACGTATTCTCATCCACATCTACCATCACTGGCGTCAACCCCAGTAGTGCAATCACCTCAGCCGATGCCACGTATGTGAAGGCTGGCACTATCACTTCGTCTCCTGGTTCGAGTCCGAGTGCCATCAGAGCTATCTGCAGTGCGTCTGTTCCGTTTCCGCAGGTGGTTGCGTGTACTCCCTCACCCATATATTGCTCCAGGTTGCTCTGAAACTCCTTGACAACCTTTCCGTTTATGAAGGCTGTGGTGTTTATCACCTCTTGGATTTCTCTGTCAACTTCCTCTTTGATTTTCAGATACTGCCCCTTCAAATCTACCATTTTGATTTCGTTCATATCTTCTTGTCGTTTATTTTCATGAAACTTCCTGCCATTCCCATCAGCAGCGGATTGATTATCACGAATACATCAAACATATATTGTATCATGAATATTCCAACTATCGCTGTCGTAATCCATTCTCTCTTTACGGCCATTGCTGCCACCATTGCTATCAGCAGTATGACTCCTGCGATTCCGTTTGCCACCCATTCGTTCAGTATTATGTTGTGTGGGTGTTCCAGATAAATGTTGCTACCCAATGGTTCCAGTTCTGTCTCGAATATCTCGTTCTCCATTTCGAGGCCTCTCTCTATGAATTCATGTCTGCCATCTACAGCTCCCCAGCCTGTTATCGGTTTTTCTTTTATCTGCGACCATGCCACCGACCATATTCCTATACGGTCGTTTTTCATAACCTCTTCCCAGTTTACCCTTGGGTGGTTCAATATCGCCATCGCACCAGCTATTAACACTATTGGAACTACTGCTATCACAACTGCTTTTTTCCACTTCCACACATAATATGTGAACGTACATGTTACAATCAGCAGGAATGTTGCCAGTCCGACTCTTCCTTCGGTTACTGCCAACAATGCGATGTTCGGTACTGCTGCAATGGCTGCTATTGTCTTTATCCAGGTTTTTATCTCTTTTCTCGTGATTATGTACAGAGCCGAAACCACTGCCGCATTGAATGTCAGGTTTGCTATCATGTGGCAGTTGAATTTCGTCAGCCTTTTGTAATTCACTTCCTCTATTATTCCCTGCATGGTGATGGGGTGGAGTAGTGACCTGTTGTCGAAATTCATCAGTACGTCAAATACACCAATATATGTTGCCACAGCCAGCAGTGCATAGCATATATGTTTGAATTCCATTCCTTTTGGCCATCCCGCTACTCCCACTGCTGCAAAAATCACGAATGGCAGCCTGCTGTCGATTTCTCTCCGGACTATTACGTCTCCCATATCCTGCCCGTGAAGGAGTGCCATCAGTGGAGTCATTGCGAAATATGCTGCCATGATGACATATAGCCACATCTCATTTCTCCATTTCCATCCATCGAATCCCTTGTTGATGATTTTGTCAGCAACGAACATCACTCCGGCAATCCACATTGCCGGACGCTGTATGCTGAAATTCGTTGGCCATAGACCTGCCACAGCAGCCAACGAGATGATGCTCAATGCGTGAATTATCTCTCCGAGTCTCTTCATTTCAGGTATTTTACTATTTCGTCCAGTATCTGTTCCGAAGCCTTTCCGTCACCGAACAGAGGTGGAAAATTCACTTTCCTCCCGACCAGTTCCCTGTATGCTCCTACTATTCTGTCGTACTGTGCATCGGCTATTATTCCTGCACCATGTTCTGTTATTTCCACCCATTCTGTCTCTGGCCTGAGTATTACGCATGGCCTTTCGAAGAAGAAAGCCTCTTTCTGTACACCACCACTGTCGGTCAGTATTATGCGTGCATGTTTCTCCAATGCGGTCATTTTCAGGAACGAAGCAGGTTCTATTATTTCTATTCTCTTGTTATCTTTGATTCTCTGTCTCATCTCCTTTGTGAGGTTCACCTCCATCATCTTCAGCGTTCTTGGGTGCAGAGGCAACACCACTCTTATCTCTTTTGCAATCTCTTCTATTGCCTTGAATATTGAGGTCAGTCTCTCTTTCGAGTCGGTGTTGTTGTCTCTGTGGATTGTTGCCAAGGCATATTCCCTATCTTCCTGGACGTTATATTTTTTATCTGCTATTTTGCTGAACCACATCGAGTTGTCATACATCACGTCACCTGTTTTCACAATCCTTCTCTTCTTCCCGTTGGCGAATGTTGCGTCTGATGTTTCGAATCCCTCTGCTCTGAGGTTTCTCATTGCTGTCTCTGTAGGTGCGAAGCATATTGACGACACCTGGTCGCATACTATTCTGTTTATCTCCTCTGGCATTGCCATGTTGTACGACCTCAGTCCTGCTTCTATGTGGAACACTGGTACATGCAGTTTCGATGCTGCAACAGCACCAGCCAGGGTTGAGTTTGTGTCCCCATAGAGTATCATGCCGTCGAAATGCTCTTTCGTCAGCACTTCTTCTATTCCGGCAATCATCTTTGCGGTCTGTGTCCCGTGTGTCCCCGACCCTACTCCGAGGTTGTAGTCTGGCTTTGGTATTCCGAGCTCTCCGAAGAACACGCCCGACATATTCTCGTCATAATGCTGTCCTGTGTGCAGGATTTTCTCTTCTACCTGACCTGCAAATTTCTCTCTGACTGTACGCGATATTGCTGCAGCCTTTATTATCTGTGGTCTTGCTCCTATTATAGTCAGCAGTTTAATCATAATATTCCATTATTTTTCTTGCCACTGTTTCCGATGCAAATCCCTCATCTACGAATTTTCTTATCTTCCCGGCATCAAATTTCTCCCAGTTGTCATGCATATAATGTATTGCGTCTGTAGTTCCTTTTACGTCTCCCACTTCCACCATTATGCCGTTTCTTTCGTTTACGAAATCTTCCGGTCCTCCGCATCTTGTCGCTATCACGGGCAGTCCTGTTGCCATTGCTTCTATGTATGCCACACCGAATGTCTCGCTTTCTGATGTCAGCACGAAACAATCTGCTTCTTCGTATCTTTTTCCTATCTCTTCACGTCTCAGCATTCCTGCGAACTTCACTCTATCGCTTATCCCGAGTTCGTTGGCTCTTTTCTCCAGTCTCTCTCTGTAAGGTCCGTCGCCTATTATTTCTAATGTGGCGAACTCTGCTTCTGCCATTGATTCCAATATCACCTCTATACCTTTCTCTCTTACGAGTCGTGCCGTTGTCACCAGCCTGAGACGTCCTTCTATATGTTTTCTATTGTCTGTCAGTCTGAATGCTTTGTAATCCACTATGTTTGGCACTACATTGCATTTTATTCCGAATCTTTTTTCCAGTTTTTCAGCGAAACTGTGGCTTACTGCAATCACGTGTCTGGCTCGTCTGTATTCCATCTCTGCTTCGTCTGGCACTCTTGAGGCATGTTCGGTTATGATTAATGGTATGCCGTACTTTTCAGCTAAGGTTGCTCCGAACTCTGCTGCGAAATGGGTGTGGATGTAGTCTGGTGCTGTCTCTCCTCTCTTTTCGAACACTCTCTTGTACAGTTTTTTTATCATCCATCCTCCGATTCTGGCTGTCAGTCTGTATCCCACGTTTCCTATTGGTATCCTGAATCCGTAGCATCTCAGTCCCTCGGTCTCCTCTTCCCATATTCCGATTTTCCTTCGCCATCTCATCGAGAAGGTGTCTATTGCGAATACCACCACTTCCGCACCGGCTTCTGCGAGGGCTTTGGCTTGGTCAATGGCGAATATCCCGTTCATTGGGTATCGCTTACTCGGCAACTGGTTGCTCACTACGAGTATTTTCATAAATCATCAGATATAACGCTCCCAGCGATACATAGAACATTGGCGACAGCAGGTATGTGCTGTCCATTATGTAGCATACTGGCAATGTCACTGCCGTTGCAATCATCAGCACCAACTTTTCCTTCTCCTTGACTTTGAATATGTTCAGTGCGTATTTTATCACTCCTGCCATTAGCAGTGCGAACCATACTCCTCCGAAGCAATACAGGAACTCTAAAAACAGGTTGTGAGGCGACACCTCTTGCATTGATCCTACGCCTTGTCCCGTGACCCACCTTTTTGTCTCTTTCTTCTCTTCATTTACCATCTCTTCTGCTATCACTGTTCTTGTCGAACCGTCAACTATTCTTTTCGTGTCGGTTCTCATTGCCACTACGCGACCTGTATCTGTATCTATTTTCTTCTCATAGACCCATGATGTCGTTCCTATGATTGCTATTGCTCCGATGGTTGCCAATGCTCCTTTCCATCCGTATTTCATCCAGTATATGGCGACGATTGCCAATGCCATCACCATCGATACTATCAGCCCTCCTCTCGTGGCGTTGAATCTCATGAAGGCATAGCATGCCACCAGCAGTGCGCCAGCCGTGACTTTTAGCCATAACCTTTTCCCCCAGAGCATTATCCAAATGATGAAAGGCATCGCCATCACCATCAGCACGTCGTATTGGCTCATGTTTTCGAATGTTCCTCTGACTATTCGTCTATGTACCAGTGAGTCGTCTTCCAGATGGATTTCCAGGTTATCGAGATTTGCGTTTTCGAATGGTATGTGCCATCCTGTTGTCACCTCTATTATTCCTATCACTGCCGTTCCGCCGATTGCTATCATCCATCCTTTTCCGATTGCGTTCATGCTGCTCTCTCCAGCCTCAATGACTTTCATTCCGAACACTATCATCTCCATCAGGATGATGAAATGCACTGCATACAGGCAAATCTCCTTCGCTCCAGCCATCTTGTCTGGCGACCATAACAGTGTCAGGCATCCGTATGCCATCAATGCAGCACAGAATGCTCCGATCCATATCACGTCCTTGTTCTTCCTTGTGGCGGGAGCCATCTCTTTGACAAGGAAATAACTAAATGCCAATCCCACTACTCTTGCGGCCTGGAGAGCTTTGAAGCAGGCTCCGAATCCCAATGCGGCTGTCAGAGCCACTATCATCAAAAAATATTTATTCTTTTCCGTCATGTCTCACTACATCTCTTTCGACTATCCACAGTGCCAGCACTCCTGCTGCAGTCATTCCGCAAGCTGTCCAATATACTCCTTCGTAATCTGCTCCGCAAGCTATTGCGGTTATTGCGGCTGCCAGCACAGTTATGTTCACGATTCCCGATACCAGGTTGTATTTCATCATTTTTCCGGTAGCATGTACGAGCATTGCCATTGGCGACGACAACTTGTCAAACAGTACGGTTATTATAGCCACTCTCATGATTGCCACAGCCTCTTCCATGAATCCCTCTCCGAGCCATAATTTCAATATCCATTCGGCTCCTATCCATAGCGGTACTATCATTGCAATCATGACCACCACCATCAGCAGGGCTATTCGTCTTGCGAGTCTTATTGCTTCCTGTCTTTTGCCGGCTGCATATAGTTGGATGACCTGTGGTCTTCCTGCTATCACTAAGCTGTCGGCTATTGCGGCTATTGCCATCTCCACCTGCAGCACTACTCCTCTCGCTGCATTCACTACTACCTTGAATCCTAAGTTTATAGCCATGGTCATTCCTTGTGTGTTGACCATTCTTGCTGACGTTTCGAATAGGTTCCAACCCGAGAACGAGAGCATTTTCTTTGCCATATCCTTGTCTGCCCTTCCTTCGAATCTTATCTCCTCTCCGAATTTCAGTTTGCAGTATGCCGCATACATTGCTGACGACAGTAATCTCACTCCCATCAGGCACCCTCCATACACTATCAGTCTGTCTGCCGGACATCTGACTATTGCCATTGCTATTCCAAGTTTCACGATGGCTTCGGTCACTGTCACCATTGCATACCATCCCATCTTCTCGTGTGCTATCACTCCTGCCATGTATGGTGTCCCGACAATGATGAACACTATTCCTGCCAGTCCGAACTGGAATATCCATCTTACTGCATTCATCCTCTCCTCTGGCACCACCATCACCTTTTCGATGTATGGCACTCCTATCATTTCAGCCACTACGACAAATGCTGCCGCTAGGGCTATATGTATCCACATTCCTGTGACGAACACTCTTTTTACCTCATTTCGGTCTTCGTGTCCCAATGCCACGTTGTAGAATCTCTGCATCCCGTTCGTCAGGGCTGTGTTCAGCACCGTGCATAGGTTCACTATTCCCATCACCACATTGTACAGTCCGTAGTCTTCTATTCCGAGTCCTTTGAGCACGAATCTCGTTGTGAACAGTGTGATGCACATTATCATCACCATTCTCACCCCGAGTACCAAGCTGTTTCGTTCTACCTTCGAAATGTTCATTTTTTCAATTCGTCAATCACCTTCATCAGGTATTGTCCGTATTGGTTCTTGAGCATTGGTTTTGCTATTTCGCGCATTCTCTCTTCGGTTATCCAGCCGTTTCGGTATGCTATTCCTTCGAGACATGCTATCTTCAGTCCCTGGCGTTTCTCGATCACTTCGACGAATGTCGATGCTTCGGCGAGCGAGTCGTGTGTGCCGGTGTCTAACCATGCGAATCCGCGTCCGAGGGTCTGCACTTTCAGTTCTCTGTCATTCAGGAACCACTGGTTTACTGTTGTTATCTCGTATTCACCGCGTGCGGATGGTTTTATTTTCGAGGCTATGTCAACCACCTTGTTAGGGTAGAAGTACAGTCCTACAACGGCATAGTTGCTTTTGGGGTTGGCTGGCTTCTCTTCGATTGACAAGCAGTTCCCTTGGTCGTCGAACTCTGCTACTCCGTAACGTTCTGGGTCATTCACCCAGTATCCGAAAACCGTTGCCTTATGGTTCACTTCAGCATCGTGTACGGCATTTCTCAGCATTGCCGAGAATCCCGAACCGTAGAATATGTTGTCGCCTAATACCAGACAGGCGCTTTCCTCACCGATGAACTTCTTGCCGATGGTGAAAGCCTGAGCCAGTCCGTCAGGTGATGGCTGTTCGGCATATTCGAGGTTGATTCCGTAGTCCGACCCGTCACCTAAGAGGCGTTTGAACCCCGGCAGGTCGTATGGAGTCGAGATCAGCAGTATGTCTCTGATTCCAGCCAGCATGAGGACGGAGATTGGATAATATACCATTGGCTTGTCGTATATCGGCAGCAGCTGCTTGCTGACCCCTTTTGTGATAGGGTAGAGGCGTGTTCCTGACCCTCCGGCGAGAACTATTCCTTTCATAAAATCTGCGATTTTATAGATTTTCATCCTCACCTCAGCATAGCTCAAGCAAGCTGGCTCTGCATTCGGTTCGTCGAAAATTCATATATTGCTAATTAGTTAACTGTTAATTTTTCTTTCATCTATCTTTGTACATACCTTCGTAGTATTTGAGATAATCCCCACTCGTTACATTGTCCATCCACTCCTGGTTGTCGAGATACCATTTCACTGTCTTCTCGATTCCCTCCTCGAACTGGAGGCTTGGTTCCCAACCGAGTTCTCTCTGGAGTTTCGACGAATCTATTGCATATCGGAGGTCGTGTCCGGCACGGTCTGTTACGTATGTTATCAGGTCCATGTCCTCACCCTCTTTGCGTCCTAACAGACGGTCAACCGTTTTGATGAGCACCTTGATGATGTCTATGTTCTTCCATTCGTTGAA
>JAKSNT010000025.1 GCA_024399575.1 Paludibacteraceae bacterium | reverse complement strand
CAAAAGAATTTGAAGGTTATTTTTTCTCAAGTAATCTTTCAGAATACATCAGAGACTTCAGCACTACCCTATTTCGACCAGACTATGAACGAAACGTTCTTGAAACGATGCTGGTTATGATGTCCTCGGACGTATGATTTCCCTTCACCCTTGACCCAGCCTATAGACGACGAGCCTACCAGGTTGACGGCATTGCAGATGCCCATGTCAGCGAGAGCTTCGGCAAAATCGTGCATTGACTCGCGGGACTGCGTCTCGACAACCACCACACTGCCGTCAATATCGCATATCGCACGACGGATTGACTTGTTCTTCAGCTGGTTCTCGACCATCCTGAAACTATCAACAAGCGCATACTGGCGGAAGAAATATCCACCTTTATCGGTTGCCTCTTCGAACAGAGGGGAATCGTCAGCTACACCGACAGTGACCTCGCCATTGATTATGGAACAATAGCCTTTCTTGCTCAGACCCCAACTGAGAGGTTCGCCCTTCAGCACAAAAGCACCGAGAATCTTCTTGTTGTCAGCCCTGACGTCGGCAGCCTGCATGAACATCAGATTTCGGACAGTGTCGAGCGTAACATCATAACCCACACTCAGGTACGGCACCATATTCTGAGGATAGAACACAAGCACAGGAATGTCGTTGACCATAGTGTCGAGAACCGAGACTGCCGCTGAATCGGCAATTGCAGACGACTCAACCCATAGGCTCAACGGCGAACGCTCTCTTTCGTCATCAAACGGACCTGGCGAAACAGAGAATGATATCGTTTCATCGCCTCCTGTCTTTTCATCTGCAGAGCCAGGTGTCCCAAACATGAAAAAGAGAACATATATTGCAGCAAGCACGACAATCACCACGACAGTCCTCCGTACAATGCGATGCTTTCTGCCGTCATTATCCGGCTTCTTAGGTTCACCTCCAAGAAAATATATATTGTTGTCTTCCATTATTCTTTTGTTTTTTCGCTTACTGCGGCTTTCAGGTTTTTCAATGCCTCCTTCGAAGCCTCGATAGTGTATATTGAGTAAAATTTATCCATCAGTTTCAGTTGCTGTTCAGGCACATTTATGCGGAATATGTAGTTATAGTTAATAATCAGGCTCTTGCCAACAAGCACAAAATTAGAGCCGTTTTCGCCCAGCTGCGAACGGATGTCGTCGGCTATCTTGCCCAACTGCCGCGTGACATAGATATTCTCGTTGCCATGCAGGTAGATATTGCTATAATTGCCATCTGCCTTTATGTAGATGATGCTCATTATAGGAATACGGTACAGGTCCGACTGGAACTCCAATACGAGATGAGTTGTATCCATTCTATTTCGACTGCAAAGTTATGAATTCTAATAATACGTACCAAACTTTCCGCATCATTATGTACAAAATGACACGATAAATGTATAAAACAGGTCACCTGACACGCAAACGCTCATCAAGCTGCAGGATTTTCGTCTCCTTTATCCCATTAAGCCTGCAAATGGCAGCAACAGACGTATGGTATCTGCGGGCAAGGGCAGAAAGTGTATCGCCACGCTTTATGACATGATATACCGGTTTTGGCTTTTCGGGTTCTGGGTTCGGCTGCAAAGAGGGCTGTACTACAGCCGAAGTGTCGCTTTCGACTACAGGTATGCTATTGTCTGTCACGACAGGGGAATGTCCATATACAGCGTCGTAATCCACAAAATCCGGCAATACACGACGGGCATAGACGAAACGTGCTGCATAATACGGCTCACGCGAATCGGATATGACTATGCCACGGCTGTTGGATGAGTGGATGAAATAGAATATGCCTGCGGCAGTATCTATATCGGTGATTATGCCGACATGACCTATGCCACGACGCCTGCGACCACCGAAAAAGACAAGATCGCCACGCTGCATTGCCTTTATCCCCTTAGGAATGGCACGGCTGTTCTGCACCTGCCCAGCCGACTGGTGGACAAGCTCTATGCCGAACTTCCCATATATGAAACTCGTGAAGCCAGAACAGTCGAAACCTGCAGGCGTGTTTCCACCCCCTCGGTAGCGAGTGCCGATGAACTTGCGGCTGTAGGATATCAGAGTGTCAGCAAACTGCTCAGGACGAAGCCCGTCAATCTGCGACCAGAGTGATGCCACCCCGACAACCGACATAATCAATATGATATATAAACGTTTCAAAATTTCTTTCTGAATGACAATCTCCATATACGCCTGTAGTTCTGCTCTACCCCACCGAAACCACGATAGAAACGTGCCACACCAGGCAACATCGAACCTTCACAGTCGAACAGCACCCCTTCGTCCAGATGACCGATCATATAGTCAAGAATGCCGAACATAGCCCTAAGCCTTCTGCCCTCTGCATCAGAGACTGGCGCAAGGTCAATCAGCCTCGTTGCCGTCTTTACGGCAAAGACTGCTGATACGAGTCTGTCACCGTCAAATGCTCCGAGAAGCATCTCCATACCGTGCGAACATGTGGCATTTATTAAATTCATAAGTAATTCGCCGTGTTTAGCTTCAAATCTTTCGCCATTGACCTTAGCCCAGAAAGCAATGAACACGTCGGGCGAAATCTCCGATATCCTAAGACCAGCGGCAAGGCGGACGTTACGGCATGTGTTTTCGTCGCGCACCGAATTTCCATCGACTACGTAGTTGATATGCGTCAATCCGTCCTGGCTTCTGTTCAAGTAATTGAGGTTAAAGTCGTACATAAGGTAAGGAATACGCCTTACGAACCTATGCACGTCCTCCGCATCTTCGCCAAAGACACCTAACTGCTGCACCCATTTCGGAAGTACGACATATTTCAGTCCGTATTTCCACTTCACCGTAAGCGGCATCACAGCACGGTAATCGTCCTCGACAAGAGCCTCCCAGCCTGGAGAAACGATATCAAGCCACCAAGAAAGTGCGTATGGCAAACCGGAAGGGGCAACCACTGCATCCCATTTTTCAAAATCAATCCTGTTATGTCGTAGCCAGCGTATCATCCTTTCATTGCAATCCCCAGTCACTGAGGTCATATTCACTCTCAATAAGCGACTCAATGGAATCAGGCAAATTGCAGAACAAGTCAATGTCCGTCATCCGCTCTATCTCGTCAACCGTGCGCACGAAATGCGACAATTCCTTTTTCGAACCTTCGGACACATTTTCCATACGAAAGGCTATGGCATACCATTTGCCATCGCGTGTAGCCACCAGAGCCTTGTAGAAAGCCTGCGGAACGACTATCTTGCGGTCAGTGCCTATCGTTGAAACCGCATTCTCGACTATAGGTCCTGTACATATATATATATTTCCGAATTCCTTAGCCCACTCACGCACCTGCGCCTCAAGACGTTCCCAGCTCTTGCTGTTCAGATTATGATTCTGCGGACAGATATTGGTGGTGTAGAAACTCTCGGTCATAGCCTCTTCCGACCATTTCATGTCGGCGGCAGGGGCAAGATGCCCACGGTCGTAACCGGAATTGGTATAATCAGAATGCAGGACAGGGTCGCCTGCCACATCAGGGTCAGGCATGAATTTGCCACGACGCTCCTCGACACCTTCAGTCTCGGACGAAGTAAGTTCGTATGCCACCCAGTTGGCAATGTTCCAGTCAGGATTGAAACTGACCGTATAGCCCGTATGTACGATTATCTGTTCGCGAACGCCAGAACCGACATGCGCAAGTTCAATATCCTCAAATTCTTGCTGCTGAGGTTTGATGGATGCAGCAGATGTACTCGCTCCGCCAGTGTCAACCGCAAGATATAGGCACAGGAAAATCACCGCAGGAACAATAAAAACCAACAATCTTTTCATAAACGAATAATAGAGACGGCAAAGTTACAACTTTTTTCCGAAACTGTCAAAAGATTCGAAAAAAAAATCGTAACTTTGCAGCCGATTCTGAGATATATCAAAATATATGGTTGAAATAGGAGATACTGTAGTTTCGTTCGACCTTTTCGAGGAGACATTCTGCTGCGACCTGAACACATGTCGTGGCGCATGTTGCGTAGAAGGAGACAGCGGAGCACCAATTGAGATGGACGAAGTGGCAGAAATAGAAGAAGTCCTGACAGTCATTGAGAAAGACCTGACACCTGAGGCAAAGGAGGTAATAGAGAAGCAGGGAGTGGCATACGTGGATTGTCAGGGCGACCTTGTCACCTCGATAGTCAACGGAAGGGAATGCGTGTTTTCGTATGTGGATTCAGCCGACGGCATAAGGAAATGCGCCATCGAGAAGGCATACCGCGAAGGGAAAAGCAGTTTCATGAAACCTGTTTCGTGTCATCTATACCCCGTCCGGCTGACAAAATACAGCAAATTCACGGCAGTGAACTACCACCGCTGGGATATATGCGAGTGCGCTGTAAAATGTGGAAAAGGATTGAAACTGCCACTGTACAAGTTCCTGAAAGAACCCCTCATCCGCCGTTTCGGAAAGGAATGGTATGCTGAACTTGAACTTGCAGCTGATGCTTACGAAAAACAATTCAACAAATTCATTGATATATGACGATACTTGAACTCATACTGCTCAGCATAGGTCTGGCGATGGACTGCCTTGCAATTTCGATTGCCGGCAGTATAGCATACGGACATTACAACTGGAAACGCATATTGCTGATTGCCCTCTTTTTCGGAGGATTCCAGGGCCTTATGCCTGTCATAGGATGGGCAGCAGGCATAAGTTTCATAGACCTCATCAAAGACTATGACCACTGGGTTGCCCTCATCATTCTCGGAATAATAGGCGGCAAGATGATAATAGAAAGCTTTTCAGAAAAAGAATCAGAGTCAAAATATACACCCTACGGGTCACTGAAAATGCTGTTCCTGCTCTCGATAGCCGACAGCATTGATGCCCTCGCCACAGGATTGCTTTTCATAAACTGCTCGTCCATACTGCCTTTGGGAATAGCAATCATAGCACTCGGCAGTTTCGTGATTACAATAGCTGGGTGCGTCATCGGAATAGAATTCGGCAAGAGGTTCAAGGTGAACGTAAACCTGATAGGAGGACTTATTCTCATTGGAATAGGCATCAAGATATTCGTTGAACACATATTTTGATTAAATTATGACCATTAAACTTACGCCAGAGGAGGCACAGGACATAAACATAATCCGCAGGGAGATGGCACGCGAACTGGGACATAAGCCCAAAGAGGTGCGAATCATAAAGAAATCAGTGGATGCCCGCGGACGACAGATTTCAATACTGCTGAACGTCGAGGAGAACGTCCCTCTGAAATACGAGAATGAGTTTTCGTACCATGATGTGGCAGATGCACGGCAGGTAATAATAGTAGGTTCTGGACCTGCAGGATTGTTCTGCGCTCTACGCCTCATCGAACACGGCATAAAACCTGTAATCATCGAGCGTGGACGTGAGGTTCTCGGACGTAAGCAGGACATCGCCCTACTGAACCGCAATGAATCGCTGAATGCCGAAAGCAACTACTGTTTCGGACAAGGAGGAGCAGGCACATTCTCGGACGGCAAACTATATACCCGCTCAAAGAAAAGAGGAAACAACCGCCGAATCTTCGAGATATTCCATGCCCACGGAGCACAGGACGAGATACTATACGAAACACACAACCATATAGGCACCGACCGCCTGCCAGAAGTGATACGCAATATATGCGACACGATAACAAGTCACGGAGGTGAAATTCATTACGAGACACAGATGACAGACCTGATTGTCAAGAACAACTGTGCGATAGGAATAATATGCAATGACGGTGCGGAGTTCAGAGGCGAGGCAGTGGTGCTTGCATCTGGACATTCGGCACGCGACATATACGAAATGCTCAATCGCAACAACATAGCACTCGAAGCAAAGGGTTTTGCCATAGGTGTCAGGGCAGAACATCCTCAACATCTAATCAACGACATACAATATCATCGACAGCACAGCAAGTATCTGCCTTCAGCATCGTACAGTCTGGTGACACAGGTCGAAGGACGTGGCGTATATTCGTTCTGTATGTGTCCGGGAGGATTCATTGTGCCTTCAGCTACAGAACCAGAACAGATTGTTGTAAACGGAATGTCGTCATCGCAACGCAATTCGCCTTTTGCCAATTCGGGAATTGTAGTGGAAATTCATCCGGAAGACCTGCCTGAAGAGTTTCAGCAGTATGGCGCAATGGCAGGACTGAAATTCCAGGAAAGCATTGAACACCTCGCTTACGTGAACAACGGAGGAGGATTGCAGACAGCACCTGCACAGCGCATCACGGATTTCGTCAAGGGGAAGGTATCGTTTGACCTGCCAAAATCGTCATATCTCCCTGGACTGGTATCATCGCCTCTGCATTTCTGGCTACCCCAGATGATAGGAAAACGCCTGCAACAAGGATTCAGGGATTTCGACCGCAAGATGCACGGATACCTCACAAGCGAGGCTGTCATTGTCGGAGTAGAGAGCCGTTCGTCGTCACCAGTGCGTATTCCTCGCAACCCCGAAACCCTCAGCCACATAGAGATAGAGCGTCTCTATCCCGCAGGCGAAGGTTCAGGTTATGCCGGAGGAATAACCTCATCGGCTATTGACGGTGAACGCATAGCTGACGCAATCAGGCAAGTTCTATCTTGAGACCTCTGCCCTTTCTGCCAGAAAAAGCATTGAAGACACGCTCTGCCTGGTCAGCATAGACATCAAAGAATGTATATTTCTGAGTGATTTCGATATCACCGATATAGACATTCTTGTCGCCTACATAATTGTTGATTAAACCGAGGACCGAGCGGATTGTTGCATTCTGCTTGGCACCGAACGAGAGTTTCAGGCGTATCAGTTTAGACTTGCCTTTCTTCCTACCCTGTTTCTCAGTTTTGTCCTGCCGCTGGAATTTTTCATTCTTTTCATGTTTTTCCTTCTTGGCAGATCCCTCTTTCCTGACAGTTTTATTCTGTTCAGCCTTCTCCTTCCTCTTTTCGGGTTTCTCCTTGGTTTTTATATTGATATCTTCAGCGCTTTTGTAGTATTCGGCAAAGCGGTTGAATTCCAGCGACACAAAACGCTCGATAACCTCTTCCTTAGTCAGATACGACAACTTTGCCATCACCTCTGGCATAAAGCACTCTATCTGCTCATAATCAACCGAAGCATTCTCCATTTTGTGGATCTGGTAGAAGAGCTGTTTCTTGCATATATCGGCACCTACAGGCACCATGGCGCGAACGAAATCTTTCTTTATTATTTTCTCAATACGATGAATGCGGTACTGCTCACGCTGATGGATTATGGCAATTGATATACCTTTCTTGCCTGCACGTCCGGTACGTCCCGAGCGATGTGTATATACTTCGATATCGTCAGGAAGGTTATAGTTGATTACATGCGTAAGGTCACTCACGTCAAGGCCACGTGCAGCCACGTCAGTAGCGACAAGCACCTGCAGCGAACGATGGCGGAAACGCTCCATGACAGTGTCACGCTGAGCCTGTGTAAGGTCACCATGCAATGCATCTGCGTTATAGCCATCACGTATCAGATTGTCGGCAACATCCTTGGTTTCCTGACGTGTACGGCAGAATACAATTGCATATATGTTCGGGTTTATATCAACGATGCGTTTCAATGCAAGATAGCGGTGTTCTGACTTCACCATATAAAAAATATGTTCCACATTTTCAGCACCTGCATTGCGTGTGCCTATTGTTATCTCCTCGTGGTCGTGCATGTAGGTTTTGGCTATCTCAGAAATCTCGCGAGGCATCGTAGCCGAGAACATAAGCGACCTATGGTCTTCAGGCATCTGCTGGAGCACGAATTCAAGATCCTCCTTGAAACCCATGTCGAGCATCTCGTCAGCTTCGTCAAGCACAAGTGTCTGCACATCGTCAAGATGCACCTTGCCACGCTTGATGAGGTCAACCAGACGTCCCGGGGTAGCCACGAGAATCTGGGGCTGGACATCAAGCTGCTTGTATTGTGTCACGATATTCTCACCACCATAGACAGCCACCACCTTTACACCTCTCATGTATTTGCCATACGACTGTATATCCTTGGCTATCTGCATGCACAGTTCACGTGTAGGTGACATCACGAGCGCCTGTATGAAATATTGAGATGTGTCGATAGTGTTCAGTATAGGCAGACCGAAAGCAGCAGTCTTTCCGCTGCCTGTCTCAGCCAATGCCACCAAATCACGGTTCTTGTCACCTATGAGATAAGGTATCACCTTTTCCTGTACCGGCATTGGAGCTACGAAACCCAATTCTCTGATACCATCGATGATCTGTCTGTTGAGTCCAAGTTCGTCGAAAGTCATACCTTGTCATTTTCAAGTTTAAAGATGCAATCTTGCAACGACTCAGTCCAGTAAGGAATGTCTATGCCAAATGTGGTTTTAATCTTCTTTTTGTTCAACACGCTGTAGAAAGGCCTTTGGGCGGCACATTTATATTCAGAACTCAGGACTGGAATCACCTTGCAGTTGATTCCAGCAATGAAGAAAATCATCTTGGCAAAATCAAACCACGAACATACGCCCTCGTCTGTGAAATGATAAACTCCTGGAATCCACTCGTCATGATGCAGGATGTCAACGATGACTCTTGCAAGGTCGCCTGCGTATGTAGGCGAGCCTATCTGGTCATAAACCACGTTCAGTTCTTCTCGTTCACGACCGAGACGCAGCATTGTCTTCACGAAATTGTTACCATATTCGGAATATAGCCAGGCAGTGCGGATGATGACAGCTGTGCGGCATTCAGCCTGAAGAATCTGTTCACCGCCGAACTTTGTCTTGCCATACACTGTCTGCGGCATTGCAATCATATTCTCCATGTAAGGCTGATATGAATGTCCGTCAAAGACATAATCAGTCGATATATGCACAAGTCTGATGTTATGCTTTGACGACACCATAGCCAGGTTGTGGACAGCATCGATATTGATTTTAGCAGCGGTAATACGGTCATTTTCAGCCTTATCGACAGCAGTATAGGCAGCACAGTTCACTATATGTGTGAAACCATTTACGCCAACGTACTTTTCGAGGGCGGAAATATCGGTAATATCAAGTGAATCGACGTCAGTATAAACGACCTCGTCATCGTAACTGTCGAGCAGGTCATGCATCTTGCGACCCAGTTGACCGTTACAGCCTGTGATTAGAATTTTCATAAATCAGAATATTTTGTCCAGTTCATTGAAGAACGGATGTTTTTTGTCTTTATCAGAAGTGATTGCTTTATTCAAGTCAATGCGCCAATCAATGTTGAGTGTGGGGTCGTCAAATCGCACGCCACCCTCTGACGAAGGATTATACAGATTATCGCACTTGTAGGTGAACATTGCTTTTTCGCTCAGCACCGAGAATCCATGTGCAAAGCCTCGCGGAATCAGGAACTGCCAGTGGTTTTCCGAAGTCAGTTCGACCGAGAACCATTTGCCGTAAGTAGAGCTTCCCGAGCGAAGATCCACGGCAACGTCAAGCACAGAACCTTCAATCACCTGTACCAGTTTTGTCTGGGAATAGGGAGGTTTCTGAAAATGAAGCCCACGCACCACTCCATACTGAGAACTCGATATATTGTCCTGCACGAATTTATAATCAATCCCTGCATTCTTATAACGTTTTTCGTTATAGGTCTCGAAGAAGAAGCCACGGGCATCACCGAACACCTGAGGTTTAACAATCAAGAGACCTTCAATTCCTGTTTCTACAATTTCCATAGTCAGCACTTTTTATATTTTTCCCAACGAGCGAGAATTTTTCTAAGATAACGTTTCGAATGTCCATTTCGGTAGTATCGAGAGACGTTATCCCAATGTTTTATGTCTTTATTATGACATTCAGCCCTGTCGATGGCAGCAACAACCGACTTGGAGCCTGAATTGTAGGCTGCAAGCACGAACTTGACACGCTCATCAGGATTCTCAATATATTCGAATTTCCTGTCGAGATATGCTATCAGCCTTGTTGCGGCACGTACATTACAATCGGCATCAAGTATCCTGCTGCGAGGAGTACCGAATTTTGCAGCAGTTGCAGCTGAAAGCTGCATCAATCCAAAGCCTGTAGAGCTGACGGCATGTGAGTTGAAACGGGATTCAACCCACGCAATGGCAGCAAGCAATTTCCAATCAACGCCTATCGAGTCGCCATAATGACGGAACAGTTCATCATATTTCGAAATATGACGGATATTGCGGTCATACCAATACTCAAGAGTGTCACCGAGTTGAGGAGCATTTTCACGGACTTCCCAAGTATAGCCCTCGCCAGGACAGGAAATCACATCAACTTTGCATGCCACGAGTTCGTACCACAAAGCGTCCTCAGAATCATAAAATTCAACAGAACAATCCAATTCATTCGAAGCTGCAAACGACCTCAGACGACATTCCGCGACTGTATCGCCAGTCAGGACAGCAACACGGACGATGCCAGAATAGCGCACTTCCTCCCAGTCGTAAGGCACACCAAAACGCGAATAACGCAAGTCGTAAAGCACTAATACTACAAGCATTATCAACCCACTGCCAAGCATTGCGCCGACATGCCTGACGTAATAACCTCTCCAGAAAATTCTGTTCATAATTTGATTTTGCAAAGATAGGAAAAATATTTTGAATTTTGCACATTGGTTTCAAAAAAAATTCTTACCTTTGCAGCCGTACAAATTCAAAACTATTTAGATATGACTATTCAGGAACTCAAGCCAGCAGCAGTATGGCGCAATTTCGCACTCATTTGCAGTGTGCCTCATCCTTCACATCATCTTGAGGCAATCACCAGATTATTGACCGACTGGGGAAAAGAACACAAACTCGAAACCATAGTTGACGAGGCAGGTAACATCATCATACGCAAGCCAGCAACACCAGGCTACGAGAACCGCACGCCTGTCGTAATGCAAGGGCACATGGATATGGTTCCACAAAAGAATAACGACACTGTCCACGATTTCGAGAAAGATCCTATCCAGACATGGATTGACGGCGAATGGGTTAGAGCAAAGGGAACTACACTCGGTGCTGACAACGGCATGGGGGTAGCGACTGGCATGGCAATCCTTGAGAGCACAGACATTCCTCACGGACCGTTGGAACTTTTCATCACTGCCAACGAAGAGACAGGCATGTTCGGTGCCTTCGGCATGAAAGAGGGAACACTCAAGGGAAAGATACTGCTCAACATGGACTCTGAGACCTTCGGCGAACTCTATGTAGGTTGCGCAGGAGGCGTAGATGCAAACATATCATGGGATTTCAAGCCAGCACCTGCCGAGAATGACGATGCAGCTCTCCGTATCACAGTCAAGGGGCTCAAGGGCGGGCATTCAGGAATGGAAATCAACACTGGCCGTGCAAATGCCAACAAGCTCCTTTTCCGTTTCCTCAAGGAGGCTGTCGCACAATATGACGCACGTCTCGCAGCAGTAGAGGGCGGAAACATGCGCAACGCCATTCCTCGTGAAGGCTGGGCAATCATCACAGTTCCTGAAGACGGTGTGGAGGAAATAATTGGTCTCGCCAAAGAATACGAAGATATGTTCAACGACGAATACCACATCAACGACAACCCTGTACAAGTCATCTGCGAACGCATTGATGCTCCTGCCGAACTCATCCCAGCCGAGATACAGGATGATCTCATCAATGCAGTAACTGCTTGTCCTAATGGAGTATATCGCATGATACCAGCCATCCCCGACACTGTCGAGACTTCAATTAACCTCTCGATTGTAAGGGCTAACACATCGCATATTGACGTCCAGTGCCTCATCCGCAGCTCGGTTGATACCAAAAAGGAAGAGATAGCATCAATGGTCGAAAGCGTCTTCACACTCGCTGGCGCAAAAGTCGAGTTCGAAGGCAGCTATTCTGGCTGGAACCCTAACCTTGACTCCAAGATTCTCAACACTATGAAAGAGGTCTATAAGAAGGAATTCAACGAAGAGGCGGAAATCAAGGTAATACACGCAGGTCTCGAATGCGGAATACTCGGTGCCATACAGACAGACCTTGATATGGTGTCGTTCGGTCCTACAATCATGAGTCCTCATTCGCCTGACGAGAGAGTATTGATTTCTTCTGTCGAGAAGTTCTACAACCTCGTTGCAGCGACACTGCGCGAGATAAAATAAAAGCGATGAAAAGATACGTATTACTGCTGACGACATTGATAATGGTGTCAGCAGCATACGGCGTCGCAGCAGGCGACACCCTACCATCACGCAACAACTGGTACTTCGGAGCAGGCGAGCTCCGAACTTCTGACCCTACCCTTTCGCCACAAGAATACAACGGCCCGTCCGTCTCGTTCATGGGGGAACACACAAACGACTACCTTTGCAAGGCTCCTGTGGAATGGTCGTTCGATTATTGCTTCACATACGCCTATTTGCTGAACGAATCCAAATCAGCACGTATGAATTACTTTGCACTGGATCTTCGCTATGGCAGTTACTACCGCTTTGAGCCAGTGAAAGGACTTGCCATTGCAGCCGGAGGCAGGATTGACCTCTTCGGAGCAGTCAAGAATCAGACACGCAACGTCAACAACATAGGCGCAGGCGACATCAGGTTCAACCTTGACGCAACAGCAAGAATCCGCTATCAATATCATTGGAACAGCCGCTTCGGTCTTGAGACGGGCTATGATTTCGCCATGCCGTTCATAGGCTGCATGTTCATGCCTGATTTCGGGGAATCGTACTACGAGATAAACGAGGGATTGCCAGGCAACCTCAAACGGTTGGTTACATTCACATCGTTTCATAACCTACAGAACATCAAAGGAATATTAACATTCAACATACTGTTCCCTGACGGAGTGCTGATATTTGCATTCAGTCACGAAAACGCATGGTGGCAAGGCAAGGCAGGTCATTTCTACACACACAACCTCACGGGAAGCATAGGTTTTGCCCTCAGGCTGAAGACACTGCGCATATAATTTTCAAGACCCATGAAACGCATCATCACAATATTCATAGTAGCAATAGCAATAGCAGGTTGCACTAAGAAGAAAGAAACAACTGTCAACAACTCACCAAAGGAGAATCTCCGTGCATTATGGGAGATTCTCGACGAACGCTACTGCTACTTCGAGGAGCGTGGCATTGACTGGGAAGGAGTTTATTACGAGTCAGCGCCCAAGTTGAGAAACATACAGTCAGTTTATGGCCTGTTCAACGTAATGAAGGAAATGCTCGACACCCTCAACGACGGACACGTCAATCTATATTCCCCCTTCGATGTTTCTTCGTGTAGCGGATGGTATGAGGATTATCCACGGGACTATTCTTCTGACATAATATTTTCGGACGACTACATAGGCGATAACTACAAGCGAATCAACGGCATATATTATGGTATCATACAGAGAAACATAGGATATATATATGTGAGCACATTCTCCAACACCTTTTCGTCCACCACATTCAAATACATCGATTATTACTTCCGTAAGACAAAGGGACTCATAATCGATGTCCGTGACAACGGTGGAGGTAGTCTCGAAGAGGCTGAGCGTCTGGCGGCATGTTTCCACAACGAGAAAATCCTTGTAGGTTACATACGTCACAAGACCGGCAAAGGACATTCTGACTTTTCCGAACCTGAAGCCATGTATGTCGATCCAGCCGACAGCCTAATAAACTGGACTCAGCGTCCGACGGTCGTACTCACCAACCGTCGTTCTTATTCAGCTACCAACACATTCGTGATGAAAATGCAGAATGCACCAAACGTCACAATCATTGGTGGACGTACAGGAGGAGGTGGAGGAATGCCGCTGTCTCAAGAACTGCCCATAGGTTGGATGATACGTTTTTCAGCCGTTCCCATGTACGACTGCGATATGAAAACAATAGAATTCGGTATTGATCCTGACGAGGAAATACACATCACAGACGAAGATTACGTCAATCGACGCGATGCAATCATTGACCGTGCCATCGAAATCCTCGATAAAAAAACGAAATAAAAGTAGTGTTTGCCATCGCATAGCGTTGATACACAGGATAAAAATTTTTTTTGAAATTTTATGCCAAAATATTTGGTGGTGGAAATAAAAAGCAGTACCTTTGCAGCGCAAAAAAGATAGGGCGTTTAGCTCAGCTGGTTCAGAGCATCTGCCTTACAAGCAGAGGGTCGGCGGTTCGAATCCGTCAACGCCCACCAACCTATCATCAGGAACATTTGAAATAGTTTTTTTTATCGGGCGTTTAGCTCAGCTGGTTCAGAGCATCTGCCTTACAAGCAGAGGGTCGGGGGTTCGAATCCCTCAACGCCCACAAGAAAGATATAAAAGGGACTGACATTAAATGTCGGTCCCTTTCATTATATATTGATGGAGATTATCAATCAGTTTTTCCTGCGTTCGAGCTGACCATAGAGGGCATCAATGCAATTTGCTATAGCCTCCTCGAAAGTGTCGCAAACCTTCTCTGCAAAAAGGTTGCCTATACGTACCTGAGCCTCCTTGTTCATGGCTGTCTCACGCTTCACGAGCGTCAACTTAATCATCAGTTCGTCGTTGTCCTTCAGATGTCTCTCGAAACGGGAGCATTTCTTTTCAATGTAGTCATTGAGTTTCTTAGCAATCTCAAAATTAACGGCTTGAATGTTTACTTTCATAATTGTAATGATTTATTAAGTTAACCTATTCCACTAAATCCCCTTCTTCGGGGCAAAGTTACGACAAATAATTCACACCACCAAATATTTTCGATACATTCTATCAACAAATATCAACATATTTACTGAAAATAAATCTCTCTTTTTTGTTTGCAGTATTGAAAATAATATGTACCTTTGCATTTCAAAATTAGTTTCTCTGCGAGAACTGAGGAGTACGATGTTTTTTGACGAACACCTAAAATTATTTATATTATGAAAAAAACATTATTGATGGTTGTCTTGGCTTTAACGTCATTGACAGCATGCAGCAAGGACAGAATCATTTCTTATGATCAGTTGCCAGCAAACGCAAAAAACGTAATCGAAAAGTATTTCGACAAGGTCAATGTGTCATACGTCAAGCAGGACGGTACAGGCATGTGGGCTGAGTACGAAGTCAAGTTCATGAATATGGACGAAGTGGAATTTGATTCGAAAGGTACGCTCAAAAGCGTTGACATAAGGTCAGGCGAAGTGCCATCAGCCCTCGTTCCACAGCTGATTCGCACTTATGTTGCTGATAATTTTGCGGGTCAGGTCATCATCAAGTATTCTGTCGAAAAATATGGCCATGAGATTAAATTGAACGGAGGTTTGGAGATTGAGTTCGACAAATCGTTCAACGTACGTAAAATTGACGATTGACCCTGACACAGGCTACAGAAATAGAATTGCAGTTGAAGCCAGTTAGATTAATTAAAAGAGATGTCACATGAATGCTATTCTGATTGAAACTTCGGGTATGGTTTGCAGTGCAGCACTCGTGAAAAATGGTACTATCACTGCCATGAAACAGGCTGATGAACCCATGCAACACGCTACGTTCCTGCCGCAGTTCATACAGCAGTTCATGGAGAAAGGAATAAAGATTGATGTCGTGGCGATAAGCGGCGGTCCAGGCTCATACACAGGACTCAGAATCGGAGCATCGACCGCCAAGGGTCTGTGCTATGCAACAGGTGCTAAACTGATTGCCGTGAATACGCTGGAACTGATTGCTGCCGAGACAATAGCGACACGCAAGACAAAAGGGACGGTGATAGCAATGATTGATGCAAGGAGGATGGAAGCTTACGTCCAGCCTTTCGGAACAGACAATACCCCACTCACCGAACCTGAGGCGAAGGTATTGGACAACAATTCGTTCAACGAGTACGGACAGGAAATCGTTCTTTGCGGCTCAGGGGCAGAAAAATGTCGTGGAATGATTAGGAACGCAACGATACATTCCGACGTGAACCCTATCGCAAACGATAGAATGCTCACCCTCGTCGAAAAGGCATTCGTGGCAGGCAGATTCGAGGATGTGGCATATTACGAACCGTTCTACTTGAAGGAGTTCTACACAAATGCCAAATAATCTGTTTCCAAAATTGAACACACCTGACTACTCTGATCAGATAAAGGTCAGGAAATCAGGATATGACAGTTACGAAATCTATGACAGCATAAGGCATCAGTGGGTAGTACTGACACCCGAAGAGTGGGTTCGCCAAAACATGACGCTCTATATTGCAGAACGGCTGGAACTGCCAGTTACAAGATTTGCAATCGAGGCACAGATCGAATACAACGGACTTAAAAAACGCTGCGACACAATCATTTACGATGAACGGATAAAACCTATGATTATCGTTGAGTACAAGCAGCCAAAGGTGGAAATTACACAGAGAACGTTCGATCAGGTGGCTGTATATAATATGAAACTGAACGTGCCGTACCTGATAGTCAGCAATGGATTGCAACACTATATGTGTCAGGTCGATATTGAACGCAGACGGTATGTTTTCACAGACAAACTGAATTACTATGGCTAAACAGAACAGCATATCTTTCGATGACATAATCCGCGAGATTGACGCACGTCAGTTCCATCCGGTCTATTTTTTCTACGGCAACGAACCATACTACATCGACAAGTTGTCGGAACATTTCGAACAGAATGTGCTAACCGACGAAGAGAAAGAATTCAACTATACACTACTCTATGGCAAGGACATAACTGCTTCAGACATTGTTAACAATGCACGCCAGTACCCAAGTTTCGCCGAATACAGACTGACCATTGTCCGCGAGGCACAGGAGGTTCGCGACTGGGAAGCAATGCTGATGTACCTGAAGAACCCCCTGCCACAGTCGATTGTCGTGATATGCTACAAAAAGGAGAAAATAGACGCAAGGCTGAAGGTGTTCAAGGAAATTGAGAAGACAGGACTGATGTTCCAGAGCGTGAAATTGTACGACAACCAGATACCTGGTTGGATAACAGATTATGCGAAGAGCAAAGGATTCACAATCAACGGACAGGCTGCAATGATACTAACCGAGTTTCTTGGAAACAACCTAATGAAAATCACCAATGAGATTGACAAACTCTCCATCATCATGAATCAGCAGAAACTGACAGCCATAACACCGGAACTAATAGAGACGAACATCGGTTTTTCCAAGGATTACAATAACTTCGAACTGATAAATGCCATAATAACAGGCGATATACTGAGAGCTAACAGAATAATTAACTATTTCGTTGCCAACCCAGGCGACAACAGCATTGCCGCAACGACGGTAACGCTGTTCAAGTTCTTTGCCGACCTAATGGCATACCAGTCGGCTCCGAACGAATTCATCGGTGCAATGCACCTGAACCCATATTCCAGACGGCTGAAGGAACTGGAGATGGCGACAAAAAGATACTCGCCAGGGCGGGCATTGTATGTGATAGAGCAATTGCGGGACTTAGACGCACGGTTCAAAGGTTTCAACAGAGGAAATGCCTCGAACAAAGATCTTCTGAAGGAGACTATTTATAAAATAATGCATTGACAAACTATATGAAAGACTATCTAAAACTGATAAGGATACCTAATCTCATCTTTATCATTGCCGTACAGGCATTCATCTATTTCGCAGTCATAATGCCTATCGTGGGCGGCTACGGCTTCATCGTTAGGATACCATACTGGGTGCTGGCATCGTTGGTTTTCGCCACCATGCTGATTGCGGCAGGGGGATATGTAATCAATGACTATTTCGACGTCAAGATAGACAGGATGAACAGACCAGAGAGTGTGATTATCGCCAATACGATTGACAAACAGGATGCGATGCATATCTATATGATACTGACTGCTGCAGGCGTAGGCATAGGTGTAGCTGCCGCAGTTGCGCTGAAAAGTTTCACGATAGCTTTCATCTACATCATAGTTGCAGGACTGATGTGGTTCTATTCATCGTCGTACAAGCGAATGCTCGTTGTCGGCAACCTGATGGTGGCACTGATGTCGGCACTCGTTCCGATGATACCTGCTTTTGCAGCTAAAGTACAGATGTGCAAGGATTTCGGGGAGATGTTCCTGCAGACGCCAGTCGTTCCTACCATATACACGATGTGCTGCGGACTGGGTCTTTTCGCCTTCATCATGATGTTCATCATCGAGATTGTCAAAGACATGCGCGACGAATACGGCGACCGCGAGATGGAATGCCATACCATTCCAGTCGTATGGGGAGTACAGACGGCAAAAATCATTGTCACTTCGTTTGCTGCCATATTGCTCGGACTCTCGGTCTTGGCAGCACAGAAGGTGCCGTTTGTCAACACAAGCATGTCACCACTCTTCCACCTGAACTATTCGATGGTCTATGTGCTGACAGCCATACTCGTGCCCATTGTGTTCATGGTTTATTCAATATGGAACAACTCGTGCAAAGCATTCTGTAATGCCTTGCATGCAGCAAGAGTGGCGCTACTGTTTGGGGCGACATACCCATTGTTCTTCTACTATCTCCTAAGCCATTGACAACATGCTGATATTAGGTTCGAAATCACCACGCCGACAGGAACTTATGCGAGGTCTGGACATTCCGTTCGAAGTGCGCACCAAAGCTACTGACGAGACCTATCCAAAGAATCTTGACGCAAGGGAAGTACCGGAATACATAGCAAACCTGAAGGCAGATGCCTTCACTGACCTAAAGGAAGAGGACATTCTCGTAACTGCCGACACTGTGGTGATAGCCGATGGCAAGATTTTCGGAAAACCACATACGAAAGAGGAGGCGACAGAGATGCTCAAAACGCTGCAAGACAGGACACACATCGTGGTGACTGGAGTTAGCATACGCAAGGGTAAACAGAGAGTTTCGTTCTCGGACACTACGAAGGTACATTTCTCGCCACTGACCGACAAGGAGATAGAGTCGTACATCGAGCGGTACAAACCCTTCGACAAGGCTGGGGCATACGGAGTACAGGAATGGATTGGTTATGTGGCTGTTGACCGTCTCGAAGGGTCGTATTTCAATGTCGTCGGACTGCCAATCCACCGGGTTTATCAAGAACTGAAGGAACTGATATGAAAAAGATATTGTCTGCCATATTGGTCAGCCTCGTTGTTGCTGCCTGTTCAAATACAGACAGCAACCAGCATCAGGAAGACGGAAATGCCACTCACAGACAGCCGAGATATGCACGAGGATTCGACATCTACGAACATGAAGAATATGTAGAGATAATACTATTCAACCCATGGAAAGACAAAGATATAGTAACACGCTATTTTCTCGTCCGCAACAATGAGATAGTGACTCCTGATAATGGAATAAAGATAAAGATACCGGTACGCAGTGTGGCATCTACCGCTGTGACACAATACGAGTTCATCTCGATGATTGGCGAAACGAAGAGCATCCGGGCAATATGTTCGCCCGAAATAACCTACAATGCTAAAATCAAGGCACTTTATTACGCTGGAAGGATTGAAAATTTAGGAGACGCATTCAATATCAACCGAGAGAAGATGATGATTCTGAATCCTGACGTGACCTTTGCAACTTTATACAATGAGTCATCGATACATAACCAGTTGAACGACAATGGCGGAGTGACTATGGTATTCGACAACGAATGGACTGAACAATCGATTCTGGCAAGGGCTGAATGGATAAAATTCATAGGTGCATTCTACGACAAGTCAGATATGGCAGACTCGATATTCAACGAAATAGATATGTCGTATCAGGAGGCGCAAAAGGCTATCGTGCAACAGACGAGACGAAAGAGCGTAATGGTGGGCTACAACTACCGCGGAACATGGTACACACCTGGTGGAAAGTCATTTATGGGACAATTGCTGAAAGACGCAAATGCTGACTATCATTACTGCAACGACACCACAACAGGTTCGCTGCCGCTGAATTTCGAAACGATACTGAAGAACTTTGCAGATGCCGAAGTGTGGATTGGAGCCCCGACAAAGACACTCAGCGAACTGATACAGATGGACGAACGGCATAACCTGTTCAAGGCTTACCATCAGAAGCAGGTCTATTCGTTCCTTAGACGAACCAACGATGAAGGAGCAAACGATTTTTGGGAATCGGGGGTTGCACACCCCGACCTTATACTGAAAGACATCATCTGGGCATTGTACCCAGAAGAGATGGCAGAATATGAACCAACATACATAATTAGATGCGAATAACCCACAATTCAATATCATTTACACTACTCGCAGTGATTTTGACCATTTTATTTGGCATAGACCTCTGTTTCGGCAGCGTGTCGATACCTATAGACAAACTCAGCGACCCTATATACCACAACATCATTTTCAACTTCAGGCTGACCAAGGCCATAACGGCAGTACTGACTGGAGCAGCCATTTCGGTGGCAGGACTGATAATGCAGACGCATTTCCAGAACCCACTGGCAGGACCATATGTACTCGGAGTATCGTCAGGAGCGTCGTTGGGCGTTGCGCTGTTCATGCTGTCGGCATCAGTGTTGCCTGCTGCCATAGTCAACAGTGGATGGGGAATAGTGATTTCTGCCATAGCCGGAGCGATGCTGATACTGATGCTGATATTGGTAGTTTCATACCGCACGACCAGCAACACCACCCTACTCATAGTCGGCATAATGTTCGGACAGATAGCAGGATCGGCAGTCACCATATTGCAGAACCATGCCAACCCTGATTCACTGAAACTGTTTATAATATGGACTTTCGGTTCTCTGTCGTCAGTAACCTGGACTTTCATGCAGGTGATGCTGCCTATAGTTGTCATTGGTCTTGCAATAGCTGTATGCCTGCAGAAACCACTGAATGCAATGCTGCTCGGCGAGAACTATGCGCAGTCGTTGGGCATAAACATCAAGAGGACAAGGGTTTTGATAATAATATCTATAGCACTGCTTGCAGGGGCGACAACAGCCTTCACTGGTCCTATAGCCTTCATAGGACTTGCCGTTCCACATATAGTAAGGCTCATGCTCGGCACGAACGACCATCACCTGACAATACCTGGTTCGATAGTAGCAGGGGCTATACTGTTGCTCGTATGCGATATCTGCTCGCAGTTGCCTTCCAACGGTTCGGTGCTGCCAATCAACGCAATATCATCAATTATCGGAGCACCAATCGTAATATGGATAATATTGAAAAACAGGAATTGACCATGATGCTCGAGGTACGAAACATAACAATAGGCTACCACAGGAAAACCATCCAGAAGGACATAAACCTCAAGGCTTACGAATCGGAGCTAATATCGCTGATAGGTACAAACGGTACAGGGAAATCAACCCTGCTGAGGTCACTGGCAGCACTGCAACCGACGTTGAGCGGCGAGATATATGTTGACGGGCAGGAGATTCACCATATAACGCCCAACGAGAGAGCGAAAAAGGTATCTGTTGTGCTCACCGACACCATTGCCGCAGAGCAACTTACGGTTTACGACCTCATCGCCATGGGCAGGATACCATACACATCTTGGACCAACCGCAAAAGCACCATGGACGAGGAGATAATCCGTCATGCAGCTGACGAGGTAAAGCTGATACATAAGATTCATTCACTGGTCAATGAACTGTCGGACGGCGAGAAACAGCGTGCGACCATCGCCAAGGCATTGGCACAAGACACCCCCATCATACTTCTTGACGAGCCAACATCGCATCTCGACATGCCTAACCGCATGGAGATTATGATACTGCTGAAACGGCTGGCGGAAGAGAGACGCAAGACAATAATCATTTCGACACACGAGCTGAATCTTGCATTGCAACATTCGCATCATATATGGTTATTGACACGCACTGAGCCAGTTATATCAGACACACCAGAGAATATATTGCAAAACCCTGCATTCCAGCGAGCATTTGCATCTGAGCATTTCGACCCTAAAAAATTACAATAAAAAAAAGACGAAAATAATGATGTCCATATCGCTAAAAATGTGTAAATTTGCAGCATAAATATTGGCATCGATAGTGCAAAGTGTTTATAGCATCACCTTCATTGGTAATAATTGATATAAACAGCAGGTTTTTCACCTTGAAAAATGTAATAAATAGCAATGTTTTCGCCCCGAAAAGTGTAGTAAACAGCAATATTTTCGCCCCGAAAAGTGTCAAATGCCTGATATACAGATAGAGTATGAAACGCAAGATAGAACAAATATTGGAGCAATGGAAAAATGACCCACAACGGAAACCCATTGTGCTGAAAGGTTGTCGTCAATGTGGCAAAACATACTCTGTAATGGATTTCGCACAGAAACACTATCGCACAGTATTTTACATTAACTTTATGGACGAGCCAGAAATGAAGCGCGCATTTTCTGGCTCGCTGTCAGTTGACCAAATAACAATGCGCTTAACAGCAGCAAAACCCTCCGTCTCACTTATTCCTCATGAGAGTTGCATAGTATTGGATGAACTGCAAGAGTGTCCAAAGGCAAGGATGGCTCTGAAATCGTTTGCGATGGATGGACGATATGACATTCTGTGCACAGGTTCTCTACTTGGAATACAAGGTTATAGACCTCAGAATGAAACTGAAGAAGAACAAAAAGCAGACATACCTGTTGGATATGAGGATATAGTGACAATGTATCCTATGGATTTTGAAGAATTTCTGTGGGCGAATGGACAAAACGAAACAGCAATACAGCAAATAGAGCAATCCTATCGTAATGAAAGTGTGGTTGAAGAGTTTTGGCACCGACATTTCAAATCACTTTTGTTGCAGTATATTGTAGTAGGAGGAATGCCTGAAGTGGTGCAGACCTTCGTAGCACAGCATAACATTGGGCAAGTGTTGAGGATACAACGCCGAATAGTTCAGGATTACCGTTCAGACATGCTGAAATATGCACCACAAGAACTGAAACCGATTATTACTGAAAGTTTTGACTCAATACCAATACAATTGAGCCGTGAAAACAAGAAATTCATGTACTCGGCAATTAGGACTGGAGCACGTTCCAAGAATTATAGACCTGCGATCCAATGGATGGAAGATGCAGGTATAATACAGCGATGCAGAAACTTGCAAATCACTGAGTTGCCACTGGATGGCAATACCTTGGACGATTGTTTCAAGGTTTATATGACTGATACTGGCTTATTTGTAAGCTTGCTGGAAGACGGGACGCAGGCAGATATCCTTTCTGGAAATTTGTTGGGATACAAGGGTGCCATATATGAGAACTTGCTTGGTGATATTCTCGGTAAAATGGGACGCAAACTATACTATTTTCATAAAGATGGAGGATTGGAAATCGACTTCATACTCCGATACAAAGGGAAATGCACTATTTTGGAATGCAAAGCAAGATCAGGACATACAAAATCGACACGCACTATTTTGAACAATCCAGAACATTATAATGTACACCAAGCCATAAAATTAGGAGATTACAATGTAGGACGAAATGGTAATTTACTGACATTGCCGTTATATATGGCATTCCTGTTGAAAGAAAATTAAATCGGTTTATGAAAAACATAGCAGTCATATTGGCAGGAGGTGTAGGAAGCCGTTTGGGCAGTGAGAAGCCTAAGCAGTTTCTTGAGATATGTGGCAGGATGGTCATTGAGAGAACCATTGATGCCTTTGAGAAAAACGAGAGAATTGACGAGATTGCCATTGTGATGAACCCTGAATACGTTGGCGAGATGGAGGAGATTGCAAGGAGGAATAGGTGGAGGAAAGTAAGCAAAGTGCTGAATGGAGGAGCCGAAAGATACTTCTCTACCCTATCTGCCATTGATGCTTACAAAGACGCAGATGAGGTGAATTTGATATTTCATGATGCAGTGAGGCCGATGGTCAGCCAAACGATAATAGAGAAGGTTACAGATGCGCTGGAAGGACATGATGCAGTGGGGGTTGCAGTGAAAGTGACCGACACCATCTGGGAAACTGACGGTGAAACAATTAAGTCTATTCCAGACAGAAACATAATGCGAAAAGCCCAGACTCCACAGGCATTCCGTCTGAGTGTAATCAAAGAGGCATACCGCAGGGGATTGCAAGACCCAAAAATGTGCAGCACAGACGATTGCGGAATGGTGATGCGTTATATGTCTGAAAAGAAGATATATATTGTCGAAGGCGAAGAACGGAACATTAAATTGACATACAAGGAGGACGTGCCATATATTGAGATGTTGTTAAATAAGCAAAAATAATTGGCTTTTTGTGGAATATTTGGTAAAATAACACCATATATATAGTAAGGGACGATGAGTATGCAGAAAGTATCTGATTACATATCATCATACGTCCGACAAACCATAGAAAGACTATCGATACTCCATCGATACTCCATTGATACTCCAATGATACTCCAATGATACTCCTGTGATCAACCAAAGTGATTCCGCTATGACTCCGCTCCTATAGCAGAGGTTTAGCGGAGAAATAGCAGAGGATTAGCGGAGGATTAGCGGAGGATGAAAAAGAATTCGATAGTGATTAGATAGTAGAACGTTTCCAGTTTTAAATAGGGAAGACTATAGATTCCATAAGTTAAGAGGTTTTATTTTTTGAGAAACAATAATAGTTATACAAACATGATAATTGGATATACAGCAGGCGTTTACGACCTATTCCATGTAGGACATTTAAATCTATTGAAAAATGCCAAAGGTATGTGTGATAAACTAATAGTAGGTGTCACTACCGATGACTTGGTAACATATAAAGGCAAACATGCAATGATTCCGTTTGAGGATAGGTTGGAAATAGTTCGTAGCATTAAATATGTTGATGCTGCCGTACCACAAAGTGACATGGACAAATTGACTATGTGCAAGAAACTTGGTGCTTCTTACCTTTTTGTTGGGGATGACTGGTATGGTACCGAGAAGTGGAAAAATTATGAGAAAGAGTTTGAAGAAGCAGGAATAAAGATTATCTATTTCCCTTATACGAAGGGAGTTTCTTCGACATTAATCAATAAAGCACTCGGCCAAATTAGGGATAATCCAAAAACGGCAATAAAACGAGAACATATTTTATTAAAAGAAGAATAAAATCGATTAGCAATGAATAGTTACACATTAAACAGAACATATATACATACTTTTTATGTAGATGCTGTCATAATCAGTATTGCAATGCTGATTTCCGTTTTCTCACATTTGATTTTTCCTATATACCAGATAAATCCAATTCTGTTTTTGCTAATGTTATCAATTCCTTATAATAGCAAACAATGGAATGCGCATATTCTTGCCACGTTAATTCCTATGTTTACTTATATGATAACAGGAATGCCTACATTGACCAAAGTTATGTGTATGGCAATTGAATATAATATTGTATTATCAGTATATTTTCTCTTACAGGATAAAATAGCGACACAAAATATTGTTGCAATGTTTGGAATAATGTTGTTTGCAATTTTGATAGGGAAATGTGCTTATTATACATCAAAGACAATATTATTGGGAGCAATATTCATTGATACTCCATTCATCACACAACTAACATCGTGTGTTGTGATATCACTTGGTAGTTCTGTGTTTATCAAATTCAAAACCAAATAGAGATGGAAGACAGATTATATTGTAGCAACTCCTTTTTGATATACCGTTATATTGCTGATGAGAATAAACAGTTCCGTTCAGATATAAAACCATACTTTTTCAAACCCAACTCTAATGAGTATAAAATAAAAGGATTGGATGATACGGAATATGCCATTAAAAACTATATTGATGAGATTATTGCATCTGGAGGAAAGATAGGATTAGCTTTATCGGGAGGTATTGACTCTGCAATATTGGCTAAGTATGTTCCGAAAGACACACCAACATATACATTTCATAGCGATTTGCCTGGCGTGTTGGATGAAACATTGCAAGCAAAAAAATATGCAGATGTCTGTGGTCTACAAAATACTGTGATAGATATTAGATGGGAAGATGTAAAAAAGAATGCAGAGGTACTGATGCGTCACAAGGGAGCTCCCATTCATAGTATAGAAACCCAGATTTATGCTGCTGCATGTCAAGCGTTAAATGACGGTGTAACTCATTTGCTGTTTGGAGAGAATGCAGATATTGTGTTTGGCGGTATGGACGGACTATTGGCGAGAGACTGGACTTTTGACGAGTTTGTAAAGAGATATACATATCTGAATCCAACTAAAGTATTAGTTGACGGACGATGGGAAATGGAACCATTTGAAATGTTTCGGAAAGACGAATATATTGATTATTATGGTTTTATTCGTAAATATTTTTACCTTGAAGCAAATAATTCTTATGATAATGCATGTGCTACAGCTGGTATCAAATATTCTTCACCATTCAACAGAATGCGCTTGCAATTCGAATTGGATTACGAGCGAATAAGGAGAGGTGATACCAAATACATTCTTCGCGAGTTATTTAATAAATTATATCCTGATATGGGACAACCAGTCAAAGTACCTATGCCTCGTGCCGTCACACAATGGTTACAGGATTGGAAAGGTCCATCAAGAAAAGAATTTATTCCACATTGCGCTGATGGGTTAAAGGGCGACCAACGTTGGATGATTTATATTTTGGAACGGTTTTTGAATTTACTTGACAAATGAAAACTTTGAATATGTCGAAAATAGCAATTGCCAGTGCCGACAGTTACCATCCTCTACAGGTTAATGCGGCGATAGATTCTATAATGATTTCTTTGGGTTTAGACCCAGACAATCCATTTAAGGAAATCATAAAACCTGGTATGCGTGTTTTTATCAAGCCTAATTGGGTTGCATCTCGTTGGCGTGAGTCGTGTGACCATAGAGATGATTTGTATTGTGTGATAACTCATCCTAATGTAATAGAAGCAGTTGCAGACCGTGTCGCCAAGGCTCTTGACGGGCAGGGCGAAATCATAATAGCAGACAATCCATCTATTGATGCCGATTTTGAAGAACTGATGCAGTTTACAGGAATTCGCAAGCTTCAAAATAAGTACAACGTTCCATGCAAAATCTATGATTTGCGTCCATTGGTTTGCAAAGATTTGAAAGATTATGGACAGCGAGACAAAATGGCACATCAACCAGGTGACCCATTAGGAGAAGTGGAAGTAAATATAGGTAAGGATAGTCTTCTGTATAATGTTGATTCAACATTATTCCGTGGAGTGTTTAATGAGAGAGAGGAGACAGTAGCAGCACACACAGGCGATACACAACTTTACACATTTGCCCGTAGTTTGTATGATGCTGATGTTTATATCTCTATTCCAAAACTGAAGACTCACCAAAAGGTTGGTGCGACTCTCAATCTAAAAGGACTGGTTGGTTCTATCACACGAAAGAATCAGCTTGTACATTGGCGTATAGGTACACCAGAAACAGGAGGCGATGAATATCCTGACAGAAAAAGCTGGGAGGCTGCCCAACATGCCAAGGTAACTCATCGAGGTGCTCATCCATGCAACGATACGATATGGCGTATGGTAGCAGATTTGTATCAAAGTCTTCTCACCAAAGAACGTCAATATTTTACTATTATTGATGGTATTATGGCTGGTGAGGGGAAGGGACCTTTCTGTCCTACTTCAAAACATGCCAATACTTTGATAGGTGGTTTCGATTTGCTTTTGGCAGATATTGTCGCTGTGCGTTATATGGGTTTTGATCCAAACAAAATCAAGTATCTGAAGTTTTTTATTGACAAATGGAATATTGATTTGAATGAAATTGAGGTTCTTATTAACGAAGAATTCCATCCAGATTTTTTCAACAGTTCCTCTACATATAAAAATTTCTTACTTCCAATTGCATGGAATATTATCAAGATATAGTAATTAAAACTGTACTTGTAATCTTATAAGTTAATTAGACAATTATAGTGAATTCCTTGACTATTCTTATGTTTAATGTTTTGCTTGTCAACGAAGCCTTGCATTTACAAATATTTACATTAAATAAGATTTACCCACACAAAATCGCATTGTGATTATACTACTGATTATGAATGATTTCCATCAAAAAAAAGCGATACCAAAAAATCACTGAAAGGATACTGAATACCAAGTAAAAACCAAGTGAAAGGTTTTTAGTAACTTCTTAGAACTCTCTTGGAGGTGCGGTTTTCGCGAAATCAGTCCATTTTGACCTATAATTTTAACAATTCAGAAGAAAAAAAACAGCAGCCAACTTGCCGAATGAAAAAACGCCAACTTGCCGAATGAAAACTTGCCAACTTGCCGAATAAAAACTTGCCAACTTGCCGAATAAAAAATAGATAAACATTTGGCAAACTGAAAAATAAGTTGTAACTTTGCAGCCGAAAAAATTGCCTTATGAACGACTATAAAAACAGGATAGCTGACCACCTCTTAGAAGAGCAACTTGAAGCGACTGGAGCCGTGCTTATACAAGGTCCAAAATGGTGTGGAAAGACCACCACGGCTGCCCAGTGTGCGAATAGTGCCGTATATATGGACGACCCTGCCCGCAAAGATATTTATCTCAAAATGG
>JAKSNT010000024.1 GCA_024399575.1 Paludibacteraceae bacterium | reverse complement strand
TTCAAATCCGTTTGGATTCTTGGATTGCCAGTTCCAGGAGTCGCGACACATTTCCTCTATGCCGAACTCGGCTTGCCATCCCAATTCGGCTTTCGCTTTCGATGGGTCGGAATAGCAGGTGGCAATGTCGCCAGGACGACGCTCCTTAATCGAATAAGGCACATTGACGCCATTGACTTTCATGAACGCATTGACTACATCGAGAACAGAATAGCCGTGACCAGTACCGAGATTATAGACATGCAGACCTTCGGAAGCCTTCAGTGCAGCCACATGACCTCTCGCAAGATCGACAACATGAATATAGTCGCGCACGCCAGTGCCGTCAGGGGTAGGGTAGTCGTTGCCGAAAATGCCCAACTCCTTGCGCTTGCCGATGGCGGTTTGGGTGATGTAAGGCATGAGATTATTAGGAATTCCGTTAGGATTCTCGCCAATCATTCCTGACGGATGAGCCCCGATAGGGTTGAAATAGCGAAGCAGCACGACATTCCATTCACGGTCGGCATTGTACATATCCATCATCACCTGTTCGAGCATTGACTTAGTCCAGCCGTAAGGGTTGGTGCACTGTCCTTTAGGACACTGCTCGGTGATGGGAATCTCGACAGGGTCGCCATAGACGGTAGCTGATGACGAGAAAATGATGCGTTTCACACCATGCTGACGCATGACATCGAGCAGGGTGAGCGTCCCTGTGATGTTGTTGTCGTAATATTCCCAAGGTTTGACGACTGATTCACCAACAGCCTTGAGACCAGCGAAATGAATCACTGCATCGAAACGGTTTGTGTCGAACACATGGTTTAACCCATTGCGGTCGCGTATATCGACCTTGGTAAAAGGAATCCTAACCCCTCCGAGAATCTCCGAAACACGCGCAAGCGATTTCTCGGAACTGTTGCTCAGATTGTCAATCACATGGACATCATGTCCAGCATTCACCAACTCCACGACTGTGTGGGAGCCGATAAATCCTGCTCCACCAGTAATCAGTATATTCATTCGTGCTTATCGTATTTTTCAAATTCGGAATTCTTCGATATGTATTCTGGGACGGTATCCTTCATCAGCATTACCATTTCCGGAATCTTGACATCATAAGCGAAGGAACGCAACTTTTCAGCGATATCGCATGCCTTGCCGTATTCATATTTGCGCACATCGGCAATCCTGATTCGAGAATGAGACGTAGGATGAGTGTTCTCGCTGTTCGAAAGCACCTCTTCGTAGAGTTTCTCGCCTGGGCGAAGTCCGGTATATTCAATATCGATGTCCTTGCCAACCTCAAGACCTGCAAGTTCGCACATCTTTCGTGCAAGATCGTCAATACGTACGGATGCTCCCATGTCGAAGACAAGAATCTCGTTGCCTTTGGATATCGTGGCTGCCTCCATCACGAGGCGGCAAGCCTCGGGAATAGTCATGAAGAAACGGGTGATGTCAGGGTGAGTAACTGTGACAGGTCCTCCCTTCTCGATCTGTTCGCGGAAACGTGGAATGACAGAGCCATTGGAACCGAGTACGTTACCGAAACGGGTCGTGATGAATTTGGTCTTACCCTGTTTCTGTCCGTTCTCGACAGCCAAGCCCAACGACTGTACGTATATCTCAGCAAGACGTTTCGAGCAACCCATGATGTTTGTAGGGTTGACAGCCTTGTCGGTAGAGATCATTATCATCTTCTCGACATCATATTCAAGACATTTGTCGGCAACATTGCGCGAACCGAAAACATTGACAAGAACAGATTCGCAAGGGTTTTCCTCCATCAAAGGCACGTGCTTGTAGGCTGCTGCATGGAAGACAATATCTGGATGGAAAGTCCGGAAAGCAAAATCGAGACGTGCCGACTGACGCACATCGCCTATCATAACGGTGAAATTAAGATTAGGGAAACGGGCTTCGAACTCGAGACGGAGATTATGCATAGGGGTCTCGGCATTGTCGAACATCACAAGATGCTTGATACCGAACGTAGCCAATTGGCGGCAGAGCTCGGAACCGATAGAACCGGCAGCACCAGTGACCATAATGGTCTTGCCGTTGAAGTTGGAGATTACCTCGTTCATTGAAATCCTGATTTCGTCACGGCCAAGGAGGTCTTCAATCTTCACTTCACGGATTGATTTCTTCATCACCTTGCCGTCAACAACCTCATCAATAGATGGAGCAATCAGCGACTTGACACCATGACGTGTGCAGATGGCGAGCATTCCGTTCTGTTCCTTCTGGGCATCGGCTGTGGTAGGGTAGAGCACTGCAGAAATCTTGAGGTCGGAGATGATTTTGACCACATCGTCCTCATTATTATAGTAATATATAGGTTTGTCGTTGATGGTAAGATATTTTTCCTTCTGTTCGTCAGAGATGAATCCCATTACTTTATAATGTGGCGATTCGGCAAGGCGGGTTACGATAGATACCGACTTCTCGTATGTGCGGTAAACCAGAATCTTCATGACCTTGGCATCGTCAACCCTGCGGCGGAAGAGACTATAGACCATAGCCATCGCTATCCTTATGACAAGTACGCCGAAGAGGGTGAGCGCATAATCGATGCCAAGTCCGAGAATAAGATAAAGAATGAAGTTGCCGTTAAAGAGTGCTACAATGACGAGGAAAGTGATGAATTCCTTCAATGCAAACGCTACAAAAAACTTGAAGATATCGTGGAGAGTCACATGACGCACAATGATACGATAGGTTTTCAACACATACATGCAGAGCGGTGTAATCGGAATAGATATAGCCGCCCAAATGAAGAAGGCAATCCTTCCCAGACCTGCATAGAGCAATTCGTCGGCAGGCACGAGGAAGAATACGAGCAAAGCCGATATGCAGGACGCAACGACCGAAATGAACAAATCAATGAAAAAAAGAATTCGATAGTCAAGATATTCAGAGGTATATCTTGCAATGTGTTTAATCAGTTTCATATTGTATTGAAATAAAAACCATACTTTGTATGCAAGCGGCAAAGTTAGACAATATTTTTAATATGACCAAACAAAAAACGGAGAATTTTCTTGAAAAAGAAAATTCTCCGTCTGAAGTGCGCAAGATGAGACTCGAACTCACACGACCTTGCGGCCACTACCCCCTCAAAGTAGCGTGTATACCAATTTCACCACTTGCGCATGATATACATTAAATAAGTGTGCCCAAAACAGGACTCGAACCTGCACAACATTGCTGTTACTAGTCCCTGAAACTAGCGCGTCTACCAATTCCGCCATTTGGGCTCATGTCCCGGGCATCCAACCACTTGTTGGACTGGAGCGGAAAACGGGACTCGAACCCGCGACCCCAACCTTGGCAAGGTTGTGCTCTACCAACTGAGCTATTTCCGCATTGAGATTTCAAAGTTGCTTCCCCTTCCGAAAGCGAGTGCAAAGGTACAACTATTTTCGGATGTGACCAAATGTTTTTCATCTTTTTTTCAAAAAAAATTCATGTGCATATTTTTTGTCCGTTTTCCTTGGCTATTCCAAATATAATAGATAACTTTGCACAATATTATTATAGATATATTGAAATAGCTATGGATAAAGTGGAACAAAACAGTGTGAACGCTGAAGATGAGAAGGTTAGCAAGAACTTTATAGAACAGATAGTGGAAAAAGACCTTGCCGAAGGGCTCAATGGAGGCAGGATACAGACCCGTTTTCCGCCAGAGCCAAATGGCTATCTGCACATAGGTCACGCTAAAGCCATTTGCATGGATTTCGGTATCGCACGCAATTATGGAGGCACGTGCAACCTCCGTTTTGATGACACAAACCCTGTCAAGGAGGACACGGAATACGTGGATTCGATACAAGAAGACATAAAATGGTTAGGATTCCACTGGAACAACATATATTATGCTTCGGACTATTTTGACAAATTGTATGAACTCGCCATACGATTCATCAAGGAGGGAAAGGCTTACGTCGATGAACAGAGTGCAGAGGAGATAGCAGCACAGAAGGGCACACCAACACAACCAGGAACGAACAGTCCGTTCCGCGACCGCCCGATAGAGGAAAATCTCGAACTGTTCAAGAAGATGAACAGCGGCGAGATAGAGGACGGACGGATGGTGCTCCGTGCAAAGATAGACATGGCACACTCGAACATGCATTTCCGTGACCCTATAATGTACCGCATCATCACGACACATCCTCACCACCGTACAGGCACCAAATGGAAGGTATATCCAATGTATGACTTCGCACACGGTCAGAGTGACTATTTCGAGGGGGTGACACATTCTTTATGTACATTAGAGTTTGAGGTCCACCGTCCGCTTTACGACTATTTCCTCGACCAGTTCGCAACACCGGAATACCGACCAAAACAGAGGGAGTTCAACCGTCTGAACATCACCTACACAGTGATGAGCAAACGCAAGATGCTCGCCTTGGTGAAAGAGGGACTCGTGAGAGGCTGGGATGACCCGCGAATGCCTACAATATGCGGTCTGCGCAGAAGAGGATACACACCTGAGAGCATTCGCAACTTCATAAACAGGATAGGCTATACTAAATATGAGGCACTGAACGACGTGTCGCTGCTCGAAGCCTCAATACGCGAGGACCTCAAGCCTAAGGCACACAGGGTATGTGCCGTCATCGACCCTGTACGTCTCGTGATAGACAACTACACAGGCGATGGCGAAATGGTACAGATAGAGAACAACCCAGAGGACGATAACGCTGGAATGCGCGACGTACGCTTCGGTCGCGAATTGTGGATTGAGAGAGGTGATTTCCGTGAGGAGGCTGACAAGAACTTCTTCAGACTTTCGCCCGGTGGACGCGAGGTGCGACTGAAGGGTGGATACATAATACAAGCCACAGGTTGCGAGAAAGATGCCGAAGGAAACGTTACGACAGTACACGCAACATACGACCCTGAGAGCAAGTCCGGCACTGAGGGAGGCAACAGAAAGGTGAAGAGCACCATCAACTGGGTGGAATGCAATACAGCTCTGGATGCAGAAGTGCGTTTCTACGACCGTCTGTTCACTGAGGAGAACCCTGCTGCATACGAGGGAGATTTCCGCGAGATACTCAACCCAGAGTCGCTGAAAGTGGTGACAGGTGCAAAGGTGGAAGCTTATCTCGGAAATGCAAGAAAGGGCGACAAATTCCAATTCCTCAAGACTGGATATTTCAACACAGACGATGATACGGTTCCAGGAAAGCTGGTCTTCAACCTTACGGTCAGCCTGAAGGAACAGAAAAAGTAATACCATGAAACATTTCTTAAATCTTATCAGAGAGAGTTCAATCAGAACTCCTCATGAGAAAGCCCTTTCCGACTACGGAGAGGATTGTTGCTACTCGTACCTCGAAATGAAGGAAGAGGTGGAACGAGTCGCAGGATGGCTCACATCAATGGGCATAGAGGCAGGCGACCGTGTGGCAATATGTGGAAGAAGTTCCTCGCACTGGGGAATAGCTTTCCTCGCAACAGCCATGATGCGTGGGGTGGTGGTGTCGATACTGCCAGACTTCACAGCTGAGAACATCATCTATCTGGTGCGTCACTCAGGTGCAAAAGTGCTGATGGCAGGTCCCAACGTACTTTCAAAAATCAATGGAGAAAAGATTGACGATGTGAAGATTGTCGATATGGAACATTGGTGCATACGCGACGGCGAACAGATGAACTGCCAGTCGCGCGAATGGATGGAGCTCGACAACATCGATGACCTTGTGCTCATCAACTACACTTCAGGCACGACTGACAAACCAAAGGGAGTAATGATTACGAACCGAGCATTGAGTTCGAATGTGAATTACTCATTGAAAACCATTGAGGTCAGACATGGGGATGCAATAGTGTCGATGTTGCCGCTGGCACACATATTCGGTGTGATGTTCGATTTCATCTACCAGCTTGCCGGAGGTGCGCACATAGTGTTCATGAAGAAAATGCCTACACCATCGCTTCTGCTGAAAGCATTCAAGGAGGTGAAGCCATACATGATATTGACCGTTCCGCTCGTTATAGAGAAAATAATACAGAACAAAGTGTTCCCAATCATCAACCAGCCTAAGATGAAGATGCTCTGGTACACCCCTACGTTGAAACACATCATCCGAAAAAGGGTCAAGGAGAACATCATACAGGCATTCGGCGGGAAACTGCGTTTCCTGATAGTCGGTGGTGCGGCAATGAATCCACAGGTTGAGAAATGCTTGAAACAGATACGTTTCCCATACACCAGCGGATACGGAATGACCGAAGCAGCACCTCTGATATGCTACGAAAACTGGTGGGACTACAAGCAGGGGTCGGTAGGCAAGGTGGTCGAGAGAATGGAAATCCGCATCGATTCGGACGACAAATACAGAATACCGGGTGAGATATTGGTCCGTGGCGAAAACCTCTTCACCGGATATTACAATAATGAGGAGGCGACCAAAGCATCATTCGACGAGTACGGATGGTTCCATACAGGCGACCTCGGAATATTCGACAAAGAGGGAAACTTATATCTCAAGGGGCGTTGCAAGAATATGATACTCGGTCCGTCCGGTCAGAACATATACCCAGAGGAGATAGAGACAAAACTGAACCTCATTGACAAGGTGGTCGAATCGGTGGTAGTTGAGAGGGCAGGCAAGCTCATCGCGCTCGTGTATCCGGACTACAATCAACTCGATGAAGAGAAGATAAAAGACGAAGTGCGCGATTGGCTGCTGTCGGTGAACCGACAGTTGCCAAACTACTCGCAACTGTCAAAGATAGAACTCATGGAAGAGGAGTTCGAGAAAACGCCCAAGAAATCAATCAAAAGATTCTTATATAAATAAAACAATAAAATAAAACTTTAAGCTATGAAATTTTCAAAGAACGTATCGTGTTTCCGTCCATCGCCAATCAGAGCGATGATGAAAGCAGTAGCAAATCCAAACGTCATCTCGTTTGCAGGCGGTATGCCAGGTGAGGAACTCTTCCCTGTACAGGATCTCAAGGAGATGATTGCCGAGATGCCTCGCAAGGAGATGGATACCGCTTTGCAGTATGGTGCAACAGACGGTCTGCCAGTATTCAACAAGTTCCTCACAGAGAAGATGCAGGAACGCGGTTTCGACATGACAAAGAACCGCATCATCGTGACAACAGGTTCTACTCAGGTTATGAACATCGTTTCTAAGTTGTTCTTGGACAATGGCGATACAATGCTTACCGAAGATCCAGTATTCTGCGGTTCGGCAGGTGCTTTCTGTTCGTATGGCGCTAATATTGTTGGTGTTAAACTTGACGAGGAGGGTATCATCATCTCTGAACTCGAAAAGGCTCTTGAGAAGAATCCTAAGTTCATCTACACAACTCCGACATTCCACAATCCTGCAGGTCTCGCTATGTCTCGCAAACGTCGCGAGCAGTTCCTTGAGGTGATGGCTAAACACCCAGACGTAATCATCCTCGAAGACGATGCATACGGACAGCTCTATTATGACGAGAGCGTGAAGAACGACATCGTTCCTATGAAGACATACGCCAAGAACGAACAGCAGATCATCTACTGCTCATCGTTCTCGAAAATCTTCAGTCCAGGTATGCGTATCGGATGGATGATCATCCCTAACGAGATGTATGAATATGCCGAAATCGCTAAACAGTCGATGGATGCATGTACTCCATGTCTCTCGCAGATGCTCGCATACGAATTCTGGAAAACAGGCCGTATGGACCGCTATATTGCTTCGTTGCGTGCTGAGTACAAGAGACGTCGTGACGCAATGGTAGAGTGCATCAACAAATATTTCCCTGCAGGAACATCGTTTGTTACTCCACAAGGCGGTTTCTTCCTCTGGGCAAAACTTCCTGATGCAATCGACATCGACAAACTGTTCGAAAACTGCTCGGAGCGTGGTGTGGTATTCGTAAAAGGTATCGCCTTCAGCGCAACCTACGAGAACAATCAGCATGTCCGCATGTCGTTCTCGAACACCAATCCTGAGACTATCGAGCGCGGTATCAAGATGATGGCAGAAGAGATGAAGAAACTGATGTAATCATCACGATATATCCAAAAAGAAAGGCAGCCCGTTTTAAGGCTGCCTTTCTTTATTTGAGATTTTCAACGTATTCAACTATTTTCGGAAGTTCTGGAAGTCGTCCAAGACCGACCGAACCACATGCCAAAGAACCAATGTCGGGATTCATCACATGAACATTCTTCAATTGCTGCAACGACTGTATATTGCGCTGGACAACTGGATGTGTGAACATTCGGTCGTTCATTGCGGGACATAAGACAACCGGTTTGTCGAAAGCGAGGAAGGTGGTTGACAACAAGTCGTCAGCAATGCCGTTTGCAAATTTGCCAAGAACGTTGGCAGTGGCAGGAGCTACGAGAAAAACATCAGCCCAATCGGCTATCGAGATATGGTCGGGCGACCAGTTCTTCTGTTCAAACTGTTCAGTATAGACTTTATGCTGACTCAGCGTCTGGAGCACGAGAGGAGTGACGAAATTCTGAGAGTTGGCAGTCATGATGCAAGTCACCTGATGACCGTTCTTGATGAAGAGACGAACCAGTTCAGCCGTCTTGTAAGCTGCAATACCTGCTGATATTCCTAATGCTATATTCATAATGTGTTTTTTTTTGATTTATCTTCTGCGAGAGCCTGCTGACGAACCTCCGCCAGAGCGACCACCGCCCATTGAACTGCTGCCCATTGACGAACCCCCGCGACTGCCACCGCTGAACGAACTTGAACTTCCTGTTGAGCGTGTGCTCGATGAAGAACTTGAGCTCGGACGACCGTAGGATGCATTTGAACTTGGGCGCATTGAGGAAGAAGTAGATCTTGTAGAAGAAGAGGTCGATGTGCGAGGTGCTGTCGAAGTTGACGTGCTGCGGGTAGTAGTGGTAGAAGTCGATGTGCGGGTCGCAGGAGTGGATGAAGTGGAACGGGTGCTTATAGTACCTGAGCCAGTACGTGTTCCAGATGTGGTTGTAGTGCGAGTGCCTGTCGATGTGCTGCGGGTAGAGGTTGAAGTGGTGCGGGTACCTGTCGATGAAGAGGTGGTGCGTACACCAGTGGAAGAGGTGGTTGAGCGAGTGCCTGTCGAAGTGGTACGTACACCGGTGGAAGAGGTAGAGCGGGTACCAGTAGAAGTGGTAGAGATTCTCGAAGGAGAGGTTGCTGCAACCGAACCACGGCGGGCAGAAGGAGTAGCTGCCACTCGTTCACTATGAGTCTTGTAATCTCTTGCATAGTCCTGACGGGAAATCTCAGTCCTGCGAGACTCGTAACGGGCATTTGCATAATGCTGTATGTGACGGTTGTAGTGAGGAGGTTCGCAATGCCATACGTGATGGTAGCAACGGTGGTGGTAGATATATGGTCCGCAGCATCCGTAATGGTAGTACCATCCAGGGTAGTAGCCCCAGTACCATGGCGAGTGCCAGCATACATAACCAGGAGTCCACCAGTAGTCGAAAATGTAAGGACGTACTGCGTATGTAGGAACAATCACATAGTCAGGACCATAGATATAAGGATCGCCAACTATTGTGACTGTAGCTGATTCAGGTCTGCCACCTTCTATGAAGAGTGTCGCAACGTCCTGGAACAGGTCGTCGCCGAGAACTGCCTGCAGGAGCACATAGTGCTCGCCTTGTTCTGTGATTTCGACAACACGCAGATAATCAACATATCCATCGCGGTTGAGGTCGAGATTGGTAAGTGGTGCACGAGGGTCGTTTAGAACCTTTTCAAAATCTTCGAGGGTATTTGATTCGCCGAAAGCGCGGGCTACGGCTTCAAGATCGAGATTGTCAGAAACCTCGTATGTCTTGGCTGTAATGGTGACAGTCTTTGTCTTCTGTGCGAAGAGGTTCATTGTCAGCGATGCGGTCAGAACAGCCATCAAAAAAGTTAATCTTCTCATAATGTTTGGTTTTTTATGGTTTTGTAAATTTGACCTTTATAAATGATAAAGGTTTAATCACAATTTAGCGCATTTAGCTTCGAGCCATGCGAGTTCTTCCTTGTTCAGCAGAGGACGGAGTTCGCGAAGCACGTAGGCATGATACGAGTTGATCTGCAGAAGCTCGTCAGGTGTGAGCATCGAGATATCAATAGAATTGCGGTCGTAAGGGAAGAGGGTGAGTGTACGGAAATGGAGCCAGTGAGCAAAATCGTTCACATTGTTTTCGTATTCAGCTACAACTACAAGATTCTCAATACGTACTCCATGTTCGCCAGTGCGATAGATGCCTGGCTCGTTGGAGAGAATCATGCCAGGGAGCAGAATCTGTGGCACCTCGTTCAGACGGATGGATTGAGGACCCTCATGACAGTTGAGGAAATGGCCTACACCATGACCAGTGCCATGACCATAATGAATCTCCTCGTTCCACATAAACTGGCGGGCGAGGGCATCAAGTTGAGCTCCACGTGTGCCGTAAGGGAAGAGCTGATGGCCGAGAGCGAGATGACCCTTCAATGTGAGGGTATAGTCGCGTTTCATGCGGTCGGTAGCTTTGCCGAGAGCAACGGTACGGGTGATATCGGTCGTACCAGCAAAACAACCATCTTCATTCTCAATCATATACTGTCCGCCAGAGTCGAGAAGAAGGAAACTCTCTGCCTTGAGTGTGGCATCTGATTCCTCGTCAGCCTCGTAATGAACGATGGCGCCATGAGCACCAAAGCCGGCGATAGTGCCAAACGAATCGTCAAGGGCACCTTGCTCTCGACGAAGCTCATGAAGCTTGTTGCCAACACCAACTTCTGTAACTTCATGTCCTGCTTTCATCTCTGACTCGAGCCACATAAACAGACGGGTGAGGGCTATGCCATCGCGATGCATTGCATAAAAAGTACCAGCCAATTCGGTCTGATTCTTCACACATTTAGTAGTGAATATAGGCGAACCTATTTCACGGATAGAAGCCTTGGAAGTCTTTGCTGCTTTATAGAGCGCCCAGTTGCATTTGGCAGGATCCATGCCGAGGACGACATTCTCGCCAAGAAAACGGAGCATATTATATGTTTCGTAATAATCCCTAATATCGACACCAGATTCAGCGAGGTAAGAGCGCATTTCGTCAGTCACCTTGTCAAGCCATGTGAAGAGAGTGGCGTGCTGCATGTCAACAAACGCCATTGCAATGATTTCAGGATTGTATGCTATATCACCACCACGCATATTGAAAAGCCAAGCAACATCGCCAAGGTCGGTATAAAGCATTGCATTGACCTTCAGAATAGCCATCTTCTCACGAATACGGGTCAGTTTGCCGGAAGTTGATTCGCCCGAGAAACGCTCATCAAGCAGGATGGTTTTGGAATCAGGAATAGCAGGACGATCCTTCCATACAGCATCGATGAAATCGAAGTCGGTGAACATGCTGATGCCAGCATTGCTGAGCTCGGTTTCTATCAAGCGGAAATCGTTTATTGCAATCATTTCTGGATTAATAGCCACACGGTCGCCTTTTTTGAGAACAGATATCAGCCAATTGGTGATTGAAGGTGTGTCGAGTTCACCATCCCTCATAAGGGTGAGGCCAGATTTCTTAAGTTGTTCGCCAGCCTGAAGGAAATAGCGAGAGTCGGTCCATACACAACCGCCATCGCGTGTTATGACAGCAGTACCAGCAGAACCTGTAAAAGCTGAAATATAAGCACGTTCACGCCAATGTGCGGCAACGTATTCACTGCCGTGAGGGTCAACTGACGGAACAATGAGCGCCTGAACGTTCTTTTCGCACATGAGGGTGCGAACATCATCCAATTGTTTCATATTTTGTCGTTTTATATTAATTACACATTTGACGTGGCAAAGTTAGCCATAAAATTTATAATGTGCAAGGTTTTGAACGGATTTTTATGTTGAAAAATATTTTGCAGAAAGTTGTAGCGGAAAGCAATAAAATTTGTAAATTTGCAGCGGAAATATCATGCGATATGAAAGTACTGGTCACAGCGGGTCCGACTTATGAGAAAATAGACCCTGTAAGATTCATTGGCAATTTCTCGACAGGAAAAATGGGAGTCGCTATTGCGGCTGCATTTGCTGAACGAGGTGACGAGGTGGAACTTGTGTGTGGACCTATTACGGCAAAAGTGCCAGAATCACCATTGATACACAGGACTGATGTCGTGTCGGCACGCGAGATGTATGACGCTGTAATGGAGAGGTTTGGCATGTGTGATGGGGCAGTGCTATGTGCTGCAGTCGCCGATTACACGCCGGCTCAGGTCTATTCGGAGAAAGTGAAAAGAGAAACCACAGGTCCGATGACCATAGAACTCGTTCCGACACAGGATATTGCGGCAGCATGTGGAAAATTGAAAAATGTAAATCAATTCATGGTGGGATTCGCACTTGAGACATGTGACGAAATGGCACATGCGGCTGACAAACTGAAACGCAAGAATCTGGATTTCATCGTGATGAACTCGCTTAAAGTGCAAGGAGCAGGATTCGGAGTCGATACAAATGTGGTGACATTCGTATATGCTGATGGTCATGCCGAAGAATTGCCCCTTATGCCAAAAACTGAAGTTGCCAAAGAGATAGTGAAACGTATTACAAAGGAATGACAATCTATATGAAAAGAACATTATTCATCATTGTCGCATTGATGGTATCTGTCGTGTCGTTCGGACAGAGAGAACATGTAACCCGTCATGCGGAACCGAGTTTGGAAGGACGTAATGTAATGAAAAAAACTGTGTCACGCAGAAGTGCGCCTGATATGTACCGTTGTGCTGCATCACCCGAAGACGTTCAACTGATGTTAACTGCAGTCAATGGGCAGAACTTCGAGGACAAGAAACTCGAACTTGCAATTATCTTCGTGCGTATCAAACCAGTGACAGTCGAAGGATTGAGAACACTGGTCGAAGCTTTCAACTTTGACGATTCACGGTTAGAGTTTCTCAAACATGCTTATGCGATGTGTCCGAACAATGAGAGATATTTTACGCTTTATGACGTGTTTTCGTTCCAGACTAATGGAGACAAGTTGCTGGAATATATAGGGGAGAAACGTTATTAGCACTTCAGCGGAACTGAATGGCACTGTAGCTGTAAACGGATTTATAAAGATATATGAAAAAAATTAGATTTACGATATTGTGTGTGCTGATTTTAGGAAGTTCAGTGGGAGCATACGGACAGGAGATAAAATGGAATTTCATGATGAACACCTCGCAGGTGCAGGGAACTAATACGTCGGTCTTCGAAGCATTGGAGAGAGACCTTAAAGAGTTCCTGAACAATCACGTCTGGACTGACATGAAATACAAAGAGCAGGAGAGAATAGACGCAAACATGTCGCTTGTCGTGAAATCGTATGCTGACGGACTGATGGCGTGCGAGATGCAGGTATCGGCCACACGGCCTGTATATGGCACGTCATATACCACAACGATACTGAACGTGAGAGACCAGTCGGTCAATTTCCATTACCAGGAGTTTGAAAAACTCGAAGTAGATGGTTCGTCGTGGGACAATAACCTGATGGCGATAGTGGCATATTACTGTTATATGGTGATAGGATGCGACCTCGATTCGTACAGCGAGAAGGGTGGACAGAGCATGTTTGATGCAGCAAACCAGATAGTGGCAGTATGTCAGGCCAAGTCGGACGAAAACGAGTCGGCAGGATGGAAAGCATTTGAAAAAGGAGGCAGAAACCGCTATGCACTGGCGGGAAATATGGTTGACGCAAGATATGAGTCGGTCAGGAAATTCTTCTATGCATACCACCGACTGGCTTTGGACAATATGTCGAAGAATGTTACCAACGGACGGGCGATGATAGCAGAAGGAATAGCCGCTATGCGCAAGCTGAACAGAGATTACCCGGGGTCGGCAATCATAGCTACATTTCTCGACTGCAAGAACGATGAACTCATCAACCTGTTCAAGAAAGGCACCGACACCGAGAAAACGGATATGGTCGATGCATTGTCGGCTATGAATCCGACACTCACTAACAGATATGAGGAGATAAATGGGAAAAAATAGAATATGCTAAGAAATCTGACTATATCGAATTATGTGCTGATAGACAGGGTGGAGGTGGAGTTTGAGCGGGGATTCAATGTCATCACCGGTGAGACTGGAGCCGGAAAATCAATAATGATGGGTGCACTCGGACTGCTGATGGGCATAAGAGCCGACAGATCAGCTATAAAAGAGGGATGTGAGAAGTGTGTGGTTGAGGGCGTGTTCGTGATGGGCGAGAGAGAAGTAATCGTAAGACGCGAAGTCTGGAGAAACGGCAGGTCGAGATGCTTTGTCGAGGATTCGCCTGTAAGCCTTGAGGAGATGCGTAATACCGTTGGCGAAATGGTTGATATACATTCTCAACATGCTTCAGGATTCATTGGTAACGAGACATTCAGAATGCAGATAGTAGATGCTGTGGCTGGTGCTGGAAACACACTCACAGCATACACAGATATATGGAAAGAGTATTCTAAAGTCGGGAAAGAACTTGAGACTGCAAAAGCCGAGATGGAGAGAATGGAAAGAGAACGTGATTACACTGAATACCAAGTGGAAAAATTACGTGAAGCCAACCTCAGCGAAGGAGAGGACAAAGAACTCGAAGAGGAACTCGGGCGACTGGAACATGCCGAGGAAATGATGGAACAATATGGCAGGGCTCAGGAGGGATTGGAACAATCGACAGCCATAATAAAGGAGGTGGTCGATGCACTGGAAAAAATATCAAAATATACAAACGTTGAACCGATAGAGAGCATCCGCGAAGCATACATCAGCATAAAAGATGCATCAGGCGAGATAAGCAGGGAGGCAGGGAACATAGAGATAAACCCGGGAAAGAAAGATGCCCTGGAGGAACGACTTGGCACTATATATGATTTGGAAAAGAGATATGGTACAAAGTCGTGTGGAGAATTGATAGAGGTCATGACCGAGATGGAGTCAAGGTTGGAGGGAATGGCATCAACGGCTGAGAATGTAGAAAAACTGACAGAAAGGGAAAGAGAGTTATATGCCAAACTTTGTGATGCAGGGAAAAAATTGACTGAGAAACGTCAGTCTGCAATTGCAGTCATAGAACAGTCTGTAATAAAGGGCATGGAGTACCTCGGTATGAGAGGAGGCATATTCGAGGTGAGACTTGAACCGTGTGAATACGGAGCAAACGGGGGTGAGAAGGCAGAATTCATGTTCTCGGGTAATGAAGGAGTGGCAGTTGCACCATTGGCAAAGATAGCATCAGGTGGCGAGGTGTCGAGGGTAATGCTCGTGCTGAAGAAATTGGTAGTAGAGAGTGTGGGATTGGGGACGATAGTCTTCGATGAGGCTGATAGCGGTGTATCAGGCGAGATGGGTGTAAGAATGGGCAATGTGATGGGCAAGATAGCTGAAGGATGTCAGGTGATAAGCATAACGCACCTTGCTTCGGTGGCTGCTCAGGGTACGGCACATTACAAGGTATATAAAGACCGCGAAGGGACACATATTGTCAGGATCAGTGGTGAGGAGAGAGTGACTGAGATATCAGGAATGATAGGAGACAAAGACGCAGGAGAGGTGGCAAGACGAATGCTCGGAAACAGGATATGATATGAAAAAGATAGATAATACATTTGGTGTGGGGGTGAAGTGTAGGGAGATGATGGAATTTGGCAGTGACGAAGAGTTGAGGAATTGTCTGATGAAGGTCAAGGGACAAAAATTCATGGTTGTAGGCGGAGGGGCAAACATATTGTTCATAGGAGATTATGATGGTGTTGTGCTTCATTCGAAGATAATGGGAATCGATACAAGCGAAGATAAAGACGGAACGGTACTGGCGACTGTGGGCAGTGGCGTGGTGTGGGATGATTTCGTTGCAGAAATGGTGGAAAGAGGATTGTGGGGTGTCGAGAACCTGTCGTACATTCCTGGAGAGGTCGGAGGAGCGGCAGTGCAGAACGTAGGTGCGTACGGTGATGAATTCAGCAATGCGGCTGAGTGGATTGAGGCAATAGACATAGAAGATGGAACCTTGAGACGATTCGATGCTAAAGAGCTTGGATATGGATACAGATGGAGCGAATTCAAGGGAAAATACAAAGACTGTTACGTCATAGTCAGAGTCGGTTTCAGATTGTGTAAAAACGGAAAGGCAAATCTGACATATAAACCATTGGCAGAGGCATTTGAGGGGAAAAGTGAAGTAAGGTTGACAGAAATCAGACAAGAACTGGAAAGAATACGTTGGAGCAAGTTGCCACGTCCGGAAGAGGTAGGGTCGGCAGGGAGTTTCTTCAAAAACCCTGTGGTCAGTGAGAATGTATATAAGACGTTGGCAGAGAAATATCCCGAAATGCCACATTTTGTCACTGAAGGTGGTGTCAAGATACCTGCAGGCTGGTTGATAGAGAGATGTGGGCTGAAGGGTTACAGACATGGTACTGCGGGTGTATGGGACAGGCAGGCACTCGTCATGGTGAATTATGACCTCGGAGGCAGACGTGCGTACGAAGATGTAGAATACGTTTATAAATATGTAATAGAGACAGTTCGGGAGAAAATGGGCATAGAACTCGAACCTGAAGCAATAATTATATAGTAGGAAATGTATAGTGTATCGGATTTGACAGTGAATTTCACGGGTGACCCTTTGTTTGAGGGAATTTCGTTTGTGATGGCAGATAAGGAGAGAGTGGCTTTGTGTGGTAAAAACGGTGCGGGAAAGTCAACTATGCTGAAAATATTTGCTGGTATCAAGGAACCATCAAAAGGCAGTGTCTCAATGCCAAAAGGGACGCGGGTTGGCTATCTGCCGCAGCATCTGCTGACAGAGGATGAGCGGACGGTTGTCGAGGAGGTGAAACTGGCATACAGTGGGGTGACGGCAATGCGTGAGGAGGCAAACAAAATAGGCGAGGAGTTGGCAACAAGAGAGGATTATGAGTCGGATGAATATCAGAAACTAATTGAAAGACTGAATGATATTGAGGAACGTCTTGGAATGATGGGCGAGAGTGGGATGATGGGCGAGATAGAGAAGACAATGGTAGGTTTGGGATTCAAGCGGACAGACCTCAATCGCCAGTGCAGCGAATTCAGCGGGGGATGGAGAATGAGAATAGAACTTGCAAAGATATTGCTTTCGCGACCTGACTTGCTGCTGCTGGACGAGCCGACCAACCATTTGGACATTGAGTCTATACAATGGCTTGAAGGCTTTCTGAAAACGTCAGGGAGCGGACTGATACTTGTCAGTCACGACAGGGCATTCCTTGATGAAGTCACGACAAGGACGATAGAGATAACTCTTGGTAGGATATATGATTACAAGGCTTCGTATTCAGGCTATGTGAAACTGAGGCAGGAACGTAGAGAACAGCAAATGCGCGCATACGAGAACCAACAGAAGGTGATAGCCGATACAGAGGATTTCATTGAACGTTTCAGATACAAGGCGACAAAGGCAGTGCAGGTGCAGAGCAGGATAAAGGCTTTGGAGCGTATGGAACGTATAGAGGTTGATGAAGTGGATAACAGTGCTCTACGCTTGAAATTTCCACCAGCACCAAGGTCAGGTTCGTTGCCTGTAGAAGTTGAGGAGCTGACGGTAGGCTACGGTGGACCTGAGATACTCAGTAATGTGGATTTGCAGATAAAAAGAGGTGAGAAGGTGGCTTTCGTAGGAAAGAACGGAGAAGGGAAATCAACACTGGTGAAATGTCTGATTGAATCGCCTGAAGTGGTGATGAAAGGAACATGCAAATTGGGGTATGGAGTCAAGGTCGGATACTTTGCACAGAACCAGGCATCGTTGCTGGACGAGTCTCTCAGTGTGTTTGATACGATAGACCGTGTGGCAGTTGGCGACATACGTACTAGGATAAACGACATACTTGGAGCATTCATGTTCGGAGGTGAGGCATCTGAAAAAAAAGTAGGAGTGCTTTCGGGAGGAGAGAGGGCGCGACTGGCAATGATAAGACTGTTGCTGTCACCAGTAAACCTGCTGATACTCGATGAGCCTACAAACCATTTGGACATGAGGACAAAAGATGTGCTGAAAGAGGCAATAAAAGCATTCGACGGAACAGTGATAGTGGTTAGTCATGACCGTGAGTTCCTCAGCGGAATGGTCGAGAAGGTATATGAATTCGGTGGTGGCAAGATACGCGAATGTATCGGGGGAATTGAGGAGTGGCTCGAAATGAGGGCAAAAGAGAGAGCTGCCGAAAATATAGATACAGTTCAGAAAATATCCGACGGTGCGCCGACGGGGGGCAAGGAGGAGTTCGAAAGACGCAAGGAAGAGTCGCGACAGGCTAAAAGGGCAGAGCGCGAAAAAGAGAAAACAGAGGCAGAAATTGAGAAGATCGAGGCCGAGATAGCAGCAATGGAAGAACTATTTGCAAAGGGCGAGACAAGCGAAGAACTGATGAAACAGTATGCAGAAGCAAAGGAGCATTGCGAGCGATTATGGGAAAAACTAATATGAAAATATATGGCATCATTTCTTATTGAAGGAGGACACAGATTGCATGGGTCCATTGAACCACAGGGAGCTAAAAACGAAGCGTTGCAAGTGATATGCGCAGTGCTGCTCACCAAGGAGAAAGTGACAATACACAATATTCCGAGAATACTCGACATACTGAACCTCATACAGTTGCTGAAAGATATGGGAGTTGAGGTCACAGAAAGCCCGGATGACAGTAACACCTTCACATTCTGTGCTCGGAACATCAATATTGACTACCTCGAAAGCGATGAATACTTCAACAGATGTGCACGTCTGAGAGGGTCGGTGATGTTCATCGGTCCGCTGGTTGCAAGGATAGGACGCGTGTTCTATGCTAAGCCAGGGGGCGACAAGATTGGACGCAGGAGACTGGACACTCACTTCATAGGAATACAGAAACTTGGAGCCAAGATGGTATATGACGATGTGAGGAAAGCCTATCTGCTCGAACGGTTCAGTGACCTCAAAGGCACATACATGTTGCTCGATGAGGCTTCAGTGACTGGAACAGCCAACATCATCATGGCGGCAGTGATGGCAAAAGGAACGACAACAATATACAATGCTGCATGCGAGCCATACGTACAGCAACTTTGCAAAATGCTCAACCAGATGGGCGCAAAAATCACAGGCATAGCGTCAAACCTCCTGACTATTGAGGGAGTGGATGAACTGCATGGAGCAGAACACAGGATATTGCCAGACATGCTTGAAGTGGGCAGTTTCATAGGAATGGCTGCAATGACAGGTAGCGAACTGACTATCAAGAATGTATCGTACGAGAATCTTGGTCCTATTCCTGATGCCTTCAAACGACTCGGGATAGACCTCAGACAGGAAGGTGACGACATACACGTAATGGCGCAGAACAGATATGAGATAGAATCGTTCATTGACGGGTCGATACTGACCATTGCCGATGCTCCGTGGCCAGGGCTGACACCTGACTTGCTCAGCGTGCTTTTGGTTGTAGCTACGCAGGCAAAGGGAAGTGTACTGATACACCAGAAAATGTTTGAGTCACGACTTTTCTTCGTGGATAAACTTATTGACATGGGAGCGCAGATTATCCTCTGCGACCCGCATAGGGCAGTGGTAATAGGTCACGACCACCAGATGCAACTCGTATCGAATAACATGACGTCGCCCGACATAAGGGCAGGTATAGCGTTGTTGATAGCCGCAATGAGTGCAAAAGGTACAAGTAGGATTGACCACATTGACCAGATAGACCGTGGCTATCAGGACATAGAGGCGAGACTGAATGCCATTGGGGCAAAAATCACGAGAATAGAATGATGAAAGAGGCATTCGTTAGAGATATGCAACGAGAGTTGGGCGAGCATGAGGCAGCTGAACTAATCGAGGCGTTGGATGGTGAACCTGTGACAAGTATCAGATTGAACGACAGGAAAACAGGCAATCCGATTTGTGCTCTGGGTGAAGAGGTGGCGTGGTGCAGATGGGGAAAGTATATCGATGAAAGGCCCAATTTCGCTACCGATCCATTGTTCCATTGTGGCGGATATTATGTGCAGGAAGCATCGTCGATGTATCTATGGAGCATGTTGGAGAAATATGTCTCGAAAGATGCGTTGATTATCGACTGCTGTGCTGCCCCAGGTGGGAAATCGACACTGATTGCGCAATATCTGACTGAAGGAGAAGGTTTTGTAGTAAGCAATGAGTTTGTGGCCAAACGTGCCAATGTCCTTGCCGAGAACATGATTAAATGGGGATATCCCAACATGGTAGTTACAAATAATGCAGTAAGTCATTTCGAAAATACAGGTGCCATATTTGATTGCGTGGTGGTGGATGCACCATGTTCGGGTGAGGGAATGTTCAGGAAAGACCATAATGCGCGAGAGGAATGGTCGGAGGAAAATGTGGATATGTGTGTCGATAGGCAACGTGAAATACTCAGGTCTGCTGTGAGACTTGCGAAAGAAGGAGGAATCCTTATCTACAGCACCTGTACATTCAACAGGAGGGAGAATGAGGAGAATGTAGAGTGGGTAGCCAGTGAATTTGATTTTGATATATTGGAACAACGGCATTTCTATCCCCACCGAGACAGGGGCGAGGGTTTGTATATGGCGGTGTTGAGATGTGACGAGTACGGCAAGGTGGGTAAGGGTGGTAAGAAAAGCAGTCTCAAAATATTGAAGGACAGAGCAGAGTGGCTGAAAAATCCCGAGAATTATGTGCTGGTAGAGATGAATGGACAGAGATATGCCGTCAGCAGAAAATGGAAAGAGACTGTTGAGAATATGATTATGTGTGGTGTGAATATTTTTGCAGTCGGGGTACAATATGCTGAAATCAAAGGTAAGGAGTGGATACCAGCAGCTGGACTGGCATTGTCGCAGGTGGTGGATGAGGACAGATTCTGCATAATAGATGTAGATTATGATATGGCGATGAAATATTTGAGATGTGAGACAATAATTTCTGACAATGGTGGCAGGGGAATAATGATGGTGAGGTACAAGGGACATCCATTAGGGTGGGTGAAGAATGTCGGGAACAGATGCAACAATATGTATCCAACGTATTGGCGGGTGAGATGTTGAAAAAAAAATCATGTTATATTTTGCAGAGAAGAATAAAAGTATTAACTTTGCGGCGGTAAATAGACTGACAATAATATGAAAGTAAAGTATAAAGTGTTTGTAGCCATTGCAGTAACCATGATAGTTATGGGATGCAGGGTTCAGGATGCTCCTGGAGCATATGCCTTGGCACAGGGAAAAGTTGACAGGCAAAAGGTCGAGAAGACTGACAAAGAGCCAGTCGTACCTATACCAATGCCGACAAAAATCAAGAGGAGAATAGAATCAAACAGCAAGTCTGTCAGGCTTATAGATTCTGCCGACCTCGTAGTGAACGAACCATCGGCAGTGGTGGAGAGAGATCCTGAAATATATGTGCCTGAGAAAGATACAGTGAGTGAGAACATTGAGAAAGCGGCAATGGAGGCAGTGGAAAATGCAAAGGAACCTATGGCAGCTCCAAAGGTGGAAGAGAATACGAGAAAAGAGAAGTTTGATGTGGTAAATGGACAGGGGAATGTCAAACTGAAAGCTTACAATGTGGTTGTCGGAAGTTTCGGAAAAGAGGAAAACGCAAACCGTCTGAAAAATCAACTGAAACCTGAGTATGACCCTGTGGTAGTTGTAAATTCAAGGGGAATGTATAGAGTGATACTTATATCGTACGACACATACGGCGAGGCGAAGAGTAAAATAGGGGATATAGTTGATGAATTCCCTGATGCGTGGTGCCTTGTGCAAATCTGAAATAGTTGGATTACAGACTGAACATATTGGGAAGCGGATCGGCAAAACCGATTGCCGGAAGGTTCCAGACATCGCAGATTCTCGAAATACGCGAGAGACAATTCATGATAGACTGTGGTGAGGGCGCTCAGATAAGGATGAGTCAGAACGGTGTGAGAACGTCAAGGCTCAATCATATATTCATATCCCATCTGCATGGTGACCATTGCCTCGGATTGATTGGTTTGTTGTCCACATTCGGAATGCTCGGTCGGGTAAACGAAATGGTGATACATTCGGCACCTGAACTCGAGAAACTGATAGGAGAACAAGTGAGATTCTTTATGCAGGGTGCACAATATGAAGTGAGGTTTGAACCTTTCTCGCCATATCGTAGCGAGGTTGTATATGAAGATAAAGCAGTAACAGTCAAAACATTACCGTTGGTTCATACTGTGCCGACATGTGGGTTTCTGTTCGAGGAGAAACAGTTGCCAAGACATCTGAACAAGCCAATGTGCGATGCTTGGGAAGTGCCAGTGGCTTTTTACCAGCATCTGCAGGCAGGTGAGGATTTTATAACCAGCGATGGGGAGGTGATCGATAATTCGAGACTGACATTTGAACCTACACCGAGCAAGCGATTCGCATACATGAGCGATACTGCATATACGGAGAAACATCTTGATGCGATAGCAGGAGTGGATTTGTTGTACCATGAGACTACTTATCTGTCGTCGGTAGACCCGTTGAAACTGAAGACGAGAATGCATAGTTCTGCCGCCCAGGCTGCAACCTTGGCTAAGAAGGCGCAAGTGAAGAAACTCGTCATGGGGCATTATTCATCGCAGCACAGAGATGTGGCGGAATTTGAACGTGAGGCGAGAGCAATTTTCGCTGAAAGTTATGCAGCTACTGACGGAAGCGTCTTTGAATATTAAGTTATGATAAATAGGATATTGGTGATATTGTTCCTGTCGTTCGTGGCAATGAACGCAATGTTCGGGCAGAGCAGGAAACAGAAAGAGGCTGAAGAGATAAGACAGAAAGCCATCATGGCATATCAGGCATACAGGTTCCGTGAGGCAAGAGAGATGCTTGAAGAATATTTAGCCAGCGATTATCGCGATATGGCTAAGGATGCGGAGACAGTAAATATGCTGAACAGGGCGGAAAAGGCTGCGAACATGTTAGATAGAGTGGAGTCGGTGACTATAACAGACAGTACGGTGGTTGACAAGGAAAGACTGCTAAATGCATATACGTTTGGAGAAGAACTTGGACAACTGGTACAGACAGGGAAAGGGATGATGTATGTGTCGGGAAGGGGCGACAGAAGCGTATATTCGGAAAATGGCGATATTTGGTGCTCTTGGAACGGAGTTAGGAAATATAAGATAGCCGAGGGGGTAAATACTGGAGCAGATGAGGATTATCCATTCCTTATGGCGGATGGGGTGACGTTATACTATGCTTCGAATGGAGATGAGAGCATTGGAGGGTATGACATATTTATGTCGAGGTACAACAACGAGGTTGAGAACTTCATGATGCCGGTGCAAATCGGAATGCCGTTCAATTCGACTGCAAACGATTACATGATGGTAATAGACGAACTCAACGGAAACGGATGGTTCGCAACAGACAGAGGACAGACTGAAGGGAAAGTGATTGTATATCAATTCGCATATAATGAAGAGTGTAAGCAGATAGACAATGTATGTGATTCAATACGCAGAGAATATGCGCAACTCAAGAGATATGCAAGGAAAGAAGGCAAAAGAGAGAGGAAGATATTGAAAGAAACCGAAACAGATGGTGAAGGTATATGTTTTAGGGTCAACGATACGATAGAGTACAACAATGTAAGGCAATTCCGAGATGCTGAGGCATTGAGACTATACGAACAGACTGCTGCAGATGAGATGGAGGTAATGATAAAGGAGATTGAACTTGAGGGTCTTAGGCGTGAGTATCGTACGAGCTATGACAAGACGGATATAGAGATATTGACAAGCGAAATATTGAAACTTGAAGATGAGGTTTTGATAATTAAAGACAGTATAAGAGAAAACTACAATAAGATAAGAATAATAGAAAACAAGTTTTATGTTAAATGAAATTATAGTAGCCGTATTGGTTCTGGTCAGTGTGGTATTCCTCGTGATGGAGATTTTCATTATCCCAGGAATATCTGTATGTGCAATAATATCCATTATATTTGGAGGTGTCGCTGTGTGGTACTCGTTCACCAAAATCAGTGTTACGGCAGGCCTCATCACAATGCTGATATGGCTTGTTGTATTGGCAGTTGCAATATGGATGTTTGTGCGGAGCAAAGCTTTGGACAAGATGTCGCTCAATACTGAGCTTAAAGACACTTCTAACCTTTATCCGATTGACAAAGTGAAGGTGGGCGATACCGGGATTGCATATTCGCGTCTTGCGCCTATGGGGAAAGTGACCATTGAAGGGATGGAATATGAAGCAAAATCCTTGGATGGCTTCATTGACCAGAAGTCTGAAGTGACGGTTACAGACATCGAGGACAACAAATTGATCGTTAAACTTAAATAATTGTATATATGGAAATTCTAACGATTATTGCAATAGTGGTAGCTATCATACTGCTGTGTATTTTTTTCTATTTCGTGCCATTCTCATTGTGGCTTTCAGCAAGGGTGTCAGGAGTCAGAATATCTTTGATACAGCTCTTTCTGATGCGTATCAGGAAGGTGCCGCCATCAGTGATAGTGAATGCAATGATTGAGGCTCATAAAGCAGGAATCAATATTTCACGTGATGAACTCGAAGCTCATTATCTCGCAGGAGGACATGTGGTTAGAGTAGTACATGCATTGGTGTCTGCATCAAAGGCGGACATCAACTTGTCATTCAAGACTGCAACAAGCATTGACCTCGCAGGACGTGACGTGTTCGAGGCTGTACAGATGAGCGTGAATCCAAAAGTCATCAATACACCAGTCGTTTCGTCGGTGGCAAAAGATGGAATACAGTTGCTTGCTAAAGCGAGAGTCACTGTGAGAGCAAACATCAAACAACTGGTCGGAGGTGCTGGCGAGGAGACTGTGCTTGCACGTGTCGGTGAAGGTATAGTGTCGTCAATCGGTTCAAGCGAGAGCCATAAGAGCGTGCTTGAAAATCCTGATTCTATTTCGAAGCTCGTGTTGTCGAAGGGACTTGATGCAGGTACTGCTTTCGAGATTCTTTCCATTGATATTGCTGATGTTGATGTGGGTAAGAATATAGGTGCTCAGTTGCAGATGGATCAGGCAAATGCCGATAAAAATATAGCTCAGGCGAGTGCAGAGAAACGTCGTGCCATGGCTATTGCTCAGGAACAGGAAATGAAGGCAAAGGCGCAGGAGGCAAAAGCTCGGGTAATTGAGGCAGAGGCTCAGGTTCCATTGGCTATGGCTGAGGCATTCCGCAATGGTAACCTCGGTATCATGGATTACTACAGAATGAAGAATATGGAGGCTGACACCAATATGCGTCAGAGCATTGCTGGTCCCGTCAAAGCCGATAACGAGAAGAAATAATTTCAGAAAGGCATGAAAGTAATAACTAGGGCAGACGAACTCAAGGCTATATTGGCAAATGAGAGAACTGGCAAGAGTGTCGGTTTCCTGCCCACCATGGGAGCGTTGCATGACGGACATCTGACATTGGCACGCAGAGCTGTCAGCGAAAACGACATTGCAGTAGTTTCGGTGTTCGTCAATCCGACACAGTTCAACAACAAGACAGATTTGGAGACCTATCCACGCGATGTTGAGCGCGACGCCCGTCTTTTGGAGAGCGTGGGTGTGAAATATGTGTTCACACCAAAGGCTGAAGAATTCTATACTAAGGAGGAGATGGAACAGCGTTTCCAGTTCGACTTCGAAGGATTGGATCAGGTGATGGAAGGAAAGTTCCGTCCGGGGCATTTCAATGGGGTAGTGCAGGTGGTGAGCAAACTGTTCCGCATCGTTGAGCCTGAAAGGGCATATTTCGGTGAGAAGGATTTCCAACAACTTGCAATCATACGCAGGATGGTCGAGGTGATGAAATTCAATGTCGAGATAGTCGGGTGTCCTATTGTCAGGGAAGCGAGTGGATTGGCGTTGTCAAGCCGTAACGCTCTGCTTTCTGAAGAACAGAGAAGGATAGCCACCAATATCCATGCTGTATTGGCAGAGAGCACCACATTCTATAGCCAGACTTCTGTTGGCGAGTTGCACGACTCAGTTATTGCAGCCATCAACCGTCACGATGGTCTTGAAGTGGAATATTTCGACATAGTTGATGGGCGTACGCTCCAGAGTGTCGGCAGATGGAATGAGAGCGACAGCATTGTCGGTTGTATAACGGTCTATTGCGGAAAAGTCAGGCTGATAGACAACATACGTTACAAATAATGATGGTGAGGTTATGTATATAAATTTATTGAAGAGCAAGATACACAGGGTGAAAGTCACCGAGTCAAATCTCAATTACATTGGCAGTATTACTATAGACGAGGATTTGATGGACGCTGCAGACATAATAGCGAACGAGAAGGTGCAGGTGGTTGACAACAACAATGGGGCGCGTTTTGAAACTTACGTCATTCCTGGCGAGAGGGGTAGTGGTGTCATCTGTTGTAATGGTGCTGCCGCCCATCTGGTCAATATAGGTGACGTTGTGATAATTATGGCATACACCTGGATGGAAAGGGAGGAGGCACTGAAGTTCAAGCCCAAGGTGATATTTCCGCTCGACAATAAATTATGAAACAAAAAAAGAAGGAACTCGAAATCGGGTTCCTTCTTTTTTTGTTATGATGAAAGGAATCAGGCTTCGAACATCTTGTTGAAGTCGTCAACCGATATTTCAGTTTCAGTCAGTTTTGCAGCTTCGCGCATGATGTTGACTACTTTCTCCTCAAGGACCTTCTCTGAGATGTTGCGGAGGGTTTCCTCTTTCTGCGTGAACTCCTTTGTGTAGTTGTCGAGGATGTCGTCAGGCACTTCGGTCATACCGTACTGAGCGAATTGCATGCGAGCCATGCGGCGCGCGAAGGTCTTGATTTCGTCCTCCTCAATCTTTAGGTCGTGAGCCTTTGCCATACGGTTCTTGAAGATATACCATTTAAGGTCGTCGAGCATTGCTGGGAAATCGTTCTTCAACTGTTCCTCGGTCATCTTCTCGTTGGTGCGGAGCAGCCAGCGACGGAGAAATTCCTCAGGGAATACGAGCTTGCCCATCTTCTTTATTGCGAGAGCCTTTGCGTCAATGCCAAGTTTGTATTCTGAATCCTCTTTGTAGTTAGCGCGAATGCCGTCAGCAACCTTGGTGCGGAACTCTTCTAACGATTTGACAGAGTCTTTACCATACACCTTGTCGAAAAGTTCCTGATTGACTTCTGAAGGAGTATAGCGGACGATATTGTTGATTGTCAGGTTGAAGTCGGAAGTCATTTCGGCAGCCTTCTCTTTCGATATGCGAAGCATTGACGAAAGTTCAACATCACTGTCGTAAGCTTTCTTAGGGTTGAAGCGGACTACTGTGCCTTTCTTTGCTCCTTCGAGTAGTTTCTTCTGCTCCTCATCCTTTATGTAGTCAGCAGCCATTGTAGCCTCGTCAACGTGTATTCCGCCTTCGAGCACATTGCCCTCAGCATCGAGTTGGTCCATTGCGCCCTTGATCATATCCTTGCCGTGAGCTTCGTCCACGTCATTGTATTTGCCGAAACGTGCTGCATAGTTTTCAACCTGTTTGTCAACCATCTCGTCAGTGACTGTGATGTTATAGTATTTCAGGTTGTCCTTCTTGTTCAATGCAGGCTCGTAGGCAGGAGCTAAGCCAAGTTCGAATTTGAAGTTGAAGGTGGTGTCGTTGTCGAAATCCACTGGTTCTTGGTCATCCACTGGAAGAGGTTCACCGAGTATGTCGATGTCGTTCTCGCGGATATAGTTGAAAATTGCATCTTGAAGGACGCGGTTCAACTCGTCGGCTTTTACGCCACGACCATACATCTTTTTAATCATGCCGAGAGGAGCCATGCCTGGACGGAAACCAGGAATATTGGCGCGACGTCGGTAATCGCGGAGCGCCTTATCCACTTTTTCAGCGTAATCAGCCTCGTCAATCGTAATTGTCACGATGGCATTAACCTCGCTTACATCGTTACGTGAAATGTTCATAATGAGATATTTATTTTAATTATTTATTAATTTCCAACTGTTTTGCATTCGAAGGTGCAAAGGTACAACAAACTTTTGAATGTTGAAAGGAAATCAGTAAAAAAATTATCTTGTCATGAAAATATGTATGATTGGCAATGTTTCGGCTTTTTATGAGAGCGCCTTTTAACGTTCTATTGAACATTTTGTTTTGTCAACGGACATCACTAATTATAATAGATTGTCCGCAGGTGAAATCTTGCGGTCGGTAGTGTCGGTGATTTTATCTCACGCCGAATATTTTTTTATCTCACGCAGAATACGCAGAATTATGGGAATTTTTTTCGCGAATTCTGCGAATTCTGCGTGAAACAGATGCAGGGTTCTGCGTGAAACAGATACGCGAATTCTGCGTGAAACAGATGCAGGGATGCGTCCCCGGTGGAGAAATCCTCCGAAATGCCTTTTTTATGCCTCCACCGATGGTCCACCGATTGTCCACCGGTTGTCCACCGAACGGTGGAGGCACGGCGAAGGCACGCTGGAGGCACGCTGGAGGCACGGTGGAGGATGGGCATAGTCAGCTGGTCGAAGCGGCAATTGTCCTGAATGAAATGAAGCCACTGCTTGAGGGCTTCGCCCTGGGGGAGGGATGAACCGCCAGCGAAACTGGCG
>JAKSNT010000023.1 GCA_024399575.1 Paludibacteraceae bacterium | reverse complement strand
ATAATGTACACTATCACGTTCTTGAATTGGGATAGTACGTTAATTGAACAAAATTTAGTTAACTGTGGAGTTATGCCAAGTTGCAGTGTAATTCCTACTAAGACTGATCCAAGTGGACAGTGGTATTACACATTCAAGACTTGGACACCAGCTCTTACTCGTGTGTCTGGTAATGCTACATACAAGGCTGTATTTGATTCGAACCTCGTAAGCTATAACATTGTATGGGCAAACTATGACGGTACTCAGCTTGCAGTTGACAATCTTGATTATGGAATGATGCCTGATTATGGTTCACGTCCTGTCCCAGTACATCCTGACGAGCCAGATGGTTCTGCTATTTACAACTTCAGTGGTAACTGGACGCCAACTATAGTGCCAGTAGTCGGAGAGGCAACATACTATGCTTTGTATGATACAATCAAATCGTGGAGGGTAATTGATACATTGAAATACGTCAACTGTATAGGTGATGTCATCATATTACCTTCTGGTGCAACGCATACTGTCAGAATTGATGAGGTTGTCAAAGATTCTGTAAACTTCTGGCCATATCCTGGCAGGTCGTTGAAGTGTGATACATTGTTCTTTGTCGATGTGATTACCAAGAAGAATCCAACATTCAGTTCTACATCATGGCCTCAGCCAATATATGGAACGACTTTGAATTTGATTCAGGTCACTTCTGATATTCTTGGTTCTGCTTCTCAAGGAGTAGCTGATAAGATTATTGTTGACAGCTGGTGGGAGATCAAGGAAGCCAATAGCTTCGTACGTTACAATGGTCAAAGGATTATGACTATGAATCAGATTACTTTGAGGTTTGTGATGGTAACAGAGTGTGGTGATACAATCTACTTCCCAGATGTAAATGGATACAAGACTCATGTGAAAGATGCTAACGCTGACAATACACCTGATTGCGAAGGCGGTGACTCGTCTGCTGTAGCACTCTATGACTGGTTGATGATGATAAACAACAAGTATCTCACATCTCAAGGTTATACAATTCACGAAGGAGATATCAGATGGTTCAGAGTGAGAGGTGTGGTTGATAATCTTGATGCTCTTGAACAAGGTGATATTCCAGATGAATTTGTATGCAACGGATTCTATTTGACAATTGACCAGAACTTCAGTGGAACGGGTGATTACTATGCATTGATTGATGTACGTAACAATCCTGACACTTCAGTTCCTTGTCTCGGAATCATGCGTACGGCTATCTTCCATTACTCTGCAACGCAGAAAGTGAACGAGATAAAGATTGCACCAACGCATATCGTATCATCGGCTAATGTACAGTTGTTTGGCTTGGATCCAGAAGTTGAATCTGATATATATGTATTCGACATGGCTGGTAAGCTGATTAACAGATTCAAGTCAAGTAACTCGGAAATCTTTGAGTTCTATGCATCGGGAGCATCCGGATGTTACAAAGTTATGGTAATAGCAAATGAAACCAAAACAACACTTACATACATAATAAGATGAAAAAGATAAATATTTTAATATTGGCTGTCTGCCTTATATTTAGTTTGAATGCAACGGCTCAGGAATTAGAGCATTGCTTGAGTATCGGCGGGCGTTTTGGTGGTAATGCTTATACCACGCATGATGATATAGAAAGTAAGTTTGGCGCTCAGGGATTCTTTGACATGAACTATACGTGCTATTTTGTCAAGAGCAAAACACTCAGTTTTGGTCCCAGAGTTGGATTTTCTTTCGGATATTCTGCTTCCGGAATGACTATGAGGTACAAAGACAGTTTTGTAAATCATGATTATGAAGGAAGGGAGATTGACTATACCATCAGCGGGGCAAATATCGATGAAAACTTTAAACAATGGCAGATTGAGGTGCCTGTTATGGCTGCCTTGAGGTATAATGGTGTTTTGTTTAACCTCGGTGTGAAATGTATGCTCCCTCTTAGCTGGCAAATAAACCAGACAATTCAGGGGGCTAAAATTGATGCTTATTATCCAGATTATGATGTACATGTGGTTGATGAACTTATTACTGGTGAATTTACTGGTGCTAATCAAAATAGCAAATTAGATCAAAAATCCACTGTTAATTTCCCTAAGGTCAACCTCATGGTGTCGTTGGAATTTGGATATGAGTGGAAACTTGGTAAGTATAGCAAGAATACCGTCGGTATCATGGGCTATATTGACTATAGTGCATTCAACTCGTTCAAACGACTTGTGAAAGACGGTGAGGGTAATAAAGATAAGATTCTTCAAATTACTGAAATAGTTGAAAGCTATGATGCACCTTATGCAAGGGTAATTCCTAATTTTATGCATGAAAGATTTGCGAATACGTTGTCCATGTTCGATGTCGGTGTGAAATTGCAATTCTCATTTGGATTCGAATCGTATTCCAATGGATTTGCAAAGCGCAGCAAATACTCTCATTATCGTAGATAATTGATATTTTATAAATTCATTAAGGTTCCCAGATTTATGTTTGGGAACCTTTTTTATCGTAGTGAAGAAAATAATTGCAATATATATAATAATGTTATTATTTTTTTGTAACTTTGCAGCCGTAAATTTTTCTTAAAATGCCCTACTATGATTAGCGATAATTTAGTAAGATTGATTGAAAACGGGATAAAGAATTATTGGGACTCCCCAAGTATGACGGATTATATTGATAAGAGAACCGTTAAATATTCTGAAGTAGCTAAGGATGTTGCGAGATTGCATGTTTTGTTTAAGAATATAGGATTTGAAAAAGGTGATAAGGTGGTTGTAGTAGGTAAAAACGGTATAAACTGGTGTATTACCTATCTGGCTACAATTGCATACGGTGGAGTAATAGTTCCTGTACTTCAGGATTTCAACCCAAGTGATATACAGCATATCATAAATCATAGCGATGCACGTCTTTTATTTACAAGTGAAAATATTTGGGATAATCTGATTGAGGATGGATTGTATTATGTGGAAGGTGTCTTCTCGTTGAAGGATTTCTCCATGCTTCACTCGAAAAACAATTCTAAAATCGAAAAGGCAACTGCTGAATTGGACAGATTGTTCAATGAACAGTACCCAAACGGATTTTCAGCTGCTGATGTCTTATATCCCACCATTCCGAATACTGAATTGTCGTGTATATCATATACTTCTGGAACAACTGGCTATTCGAAGGGTGTAATGCTTTCTGCAAATGCCCTGGCTGGAAATCTCCATTTTGCAATAACCACCAAACAATTGTTTCATGGGTCGAGGGTGTTGTCGTTTCTTCCGTTAGCACATGTTTTTGGGTGTACGTTCGATTTCCTTGCTTCGTTTTGTCTTGGCGCACATGTGACGTTCCTTGGCAAGATACCATCACCTAAGATTCTGCTTAAGGCAATGGACGAGGTTAAGCCAACATTGATATTCTCTGTTCCGTTGGTTATAGAGAAGATATATACCAAACAGATAAGACCAATGCTTGAAACAAGGGGAATGAAGTGGGCTTTGAGTATTCCCTTGTTGGACAGCCAGTTCCTATCGCAAATAAACAAGAAACTGTCCAATGCTTTCGGGGGCGAATTCTCGCAGATAATAGTCGGTGGGGCGCCTATGAACCCTGATGCAGAGGCATTTTTTAAGAAAATAGGTTTCAGATTCACTGTCGGATACGGTATGACCGAGTGCGCTCCTCTGATTAGTTATACATATTGGGCAGATTATAAAGCTAATTCGGTAGGCAAGATATTGGATGGAATGGAGGCAAAGATACTTTCAAACGACCCGATGAATGAGCCTGGTGAGATTCTGGTCAGAGGTGAGAACGTCATGATGGGCTATTACAAGAATGAAGAGGCTACAAAGGCAGTGTTTGATGAGGATGGTTGGCTGCATACTGGAGATATGGGAACTATGGATTTTGACGGGACCATCTACATTCGTGGAAGAAACAAAAACATGTTGCTCGGTCCGAGCGGTCAGAACATATATCCTGAGGAGATTGAGGCTAAACTAAACAATATGCCATACGTATTGGAGAGCTTAGTGGTGCAGAAAGCCGACAACAAGCTTGTTGCACTTGTCGTGCCTGATTATGTCGCTGTCGATGCTGCAAAGATGACGCACCAACAGGTGAAAGAGGTGATGGAGGAAAACAGAAAGGCACTCAATGCTATAACTGCTTCATACGAGAGTGTGGCTGAGATAAAGGTCCATCCTAACGAGTTTGAAAAGACACCTAAAAAGTCAATAAAGAGATTCCTTTACACAAATTCTGTAAAATAATAGTCAGTTATGAAAACAAAGATATTGTCGTTGATGACTGTAGTCGTCTTGTCAATGACGCTTAATGCCGGAGTTGTTGACCATGATAAAATGTTCAATGCTTATCTGAAAGGTGACCTGGCTACCTGGAAAAAAGAATTGAGCAGTTATGTCGCAAATCCTAGCCTGACGTTTCAGGACAAATGTGATGTGGCTAACTACCTCTATGGCTATATAGGTTTTATTTTGGACAGCGGTGCCAAGAAAGCCGAACTGGAAAAATGGATGACTTACCTCGATTCGTATATTGAAGAGATGATGAAACACAAATCGACTAAATCAATGGCACATTTGTATAAGGCTGGTTCATACGCTTTCAAGGCAAAAACGTACAAGAAAATAGTGTCGTATGGGATAAAGTCGGTAGGCGAACTTGACGAAGCATTGGAGGAAGACCCAAATAACGCAATAGCGATAGGCCTGAAAGGAAACGTGAAATTTTATGCTCCTGCTATAGTGGGCGGAAATAAAAAGAAGGCTTTGGAGTTTTATGTCAAAGCCGTGAACATTCTGAGTAAGAAGTGCCCTCAAACATATCAGTGGAATTACTGGGCATTGAAACTCTGTATCGTTGAAGCATACGTGGGTCTCGGCGAGAAGGATAAGGCAGAGGCTTATTACAAACAGGTGATGAAAGCCAAACCTGATTTCCTGCTTTTGAAGAAATCGTATGAGAGTGGAAACTTTGGAAATCATGAGACATCGGAATGACAATCACGCCTGATGGTTGACAAGATGGCAGATGGAATGGCCTTTGAGGAAAGTATGGCAGTTGAATAAAAACATTAAAAACTATGAATGGCAAGATAGGTGTGACTACGGATAATATTTTTCCGGTCATAAAGAAATTTCTGTACAGCGATCATGAGATTTTTTTGCGTGAAATAGTGTCGAATGCAGTAGATGCAACGCAGAAACTGAAAACTTTGTCGTCAGTAGGCGAATACAAAGGCGAACTGGGCGAGTTGAAAGTGAATGTAAAAGTTGATAAGGAAGCCAAGACTCTCCAGATATCTGACCGTGGAGTCGGCATGACGGCTGAAGAGATAGAGAAATATATCAACCAGATAGCATTCTCTGGTGCAACCGAGTTCCTCGACAAGTACAAGGACGATGCGAATGCGATAATAGGCCATTTCGGTTTGGGATTCTACTCTGCATTCATGGTTTCTGACAGGGTTGAGATTTTCACGAAATCATATAAAGATGCTCGGGCACAGCACTGGTCGTGCGATGGTTCGCCGGAATATATTCTTGAGGAGACTGACAAGACTGACCGTGGAACCGACATCATCCTGCATATCGATGACGAGAATACTGAATTTCTCGAAGAGAGCCGTATAGAGACTTTGCTTCGTAAATACTGCAAGTTCCTCCCTGTGGAGATAGCATTCGGCAAGAAGAAAGACTGGAAAGACGGCAAGGAGGTCGAGACAGACGAGGACAATATAATCAACAACGTCAATCCTGCATGGACTCGCAAGCCCGCTGACCTCAAGGACGATGATTACGATACATTCTACCGTGAGTTGTACCCAATGGCGGAGGATCCACTGTTCCATATTCATCTGAACGTGGATTATCCTTTCAACCTGACAGGAATACTCTATTTCCCAAGAATACACGAACATATTGCACTGGAGAAGAACAAAATCCAGTTGTATTGCAATCAGGTTTATGTCACAGATCAGGTTGAGGGTATAGTGCCTGAGTACCTGACGTTGATGCATGGTGTGATTGATTCTCCGGATATACCTTTGAACGTGAGCCGCTCGTATCTGCAGGCTGATGGGAATGTGAAGAAGATTTCAAGCCACATTACGAAGAAGGTGGCTGACAAATTGGCTGACATCTTCAAGAACGACCGCAAACAGTTCGAGGAGAAGTGGGACGACCTGAAGATATTCATCGTGTTCGGTATGCTCACTGATGAGAAATTCTATGACAAGGCAAAGGATTTCGCATTGTATAAGAATGTCGACGGCAAATATTTCACTTTTGATGAATACAAGGCTTTGATAGAAGGTGAACAGACTGACAAGGATGGGAAACTCGTATTTCTTTATGCACAGAACAGCGAGGACCAGCATGTCTATATCGAGGCTGCGAAGGCAAAAGGTTATGATGTGATGTTGATGGACGGGCAGTTGGACTCCCACTGGCTGGCGCAGGCTGAGCAGAAACACGAGAATACGAAGTTCGTGCGTGTCGATAGCGATGTCATCGATAAACTGATTGTGAAAGAAGATGCGAAGAAGGTGGAGATGACCGCTGAGCAGATAAATGCCATGACCGCAGTGTTCCAGGCTGCTATGCCAAAAATCGAGAAGACTGAATTTATGGTTAGCGTTGAGGCAACGGGCGAGAATGAAATGCCAGCAATGCTTACGCAGAACGAATGGATGCGTCGTATGAAGGAGATGGCACAGAACGGTGGAGGTCCACAAATGATGTTCTATGGCGAGATGCCGACAAGCTATTCCGTAATACTGAATGGTTCGCACAAGGCAGTGAAAGATGTCCTGGAGGCTGAGGAGAAAGAATGTGCACCAAAAGTCGCTCCATTGCTTTCTGAGTTGAAGGAACTTGACAAGAAGAAACTTGATCTGAAAAAGAAGAAGGAAGACGAGCGTACGTCCGAGGAGCGTGAGGCACTCGGCAAGACTGAGAAGAGAATTGCCGAGATTGGCGAAGAGAAAGGCAAGATATATGCGGATTTCGTGTCGGCTAACAAGAAAGTCGGACAGATTGTTGATTTGGCATTGCTCTCTGCCGGTTTGCTTAAAGGAAAGGCATTGGCAGACTTTGTCAAGACTATGAGCGAAAAATTATAACAGATTAATTAAATATATTAATTAAGTATGAGAAAAAGATTATCTCTTTTCGTTTTAGCACTGATGGCTTTTGGGTTTGTCTTCGGTCAGGATAAGATTGTGTTGACAGACAATAAGACTATAATTGCAAAAGTTGCCACAATAGGCGAAAACTATGTTTCTTATTACGATTGGGATAATCAGAATGGCCCGCAATATACATTGTCAAAAGCCAAGATATTGTACATCCTCTATCAGAATGGCAAGAAAGAGGTGTTCAATACTGATGCTGGCAGCAAAAGTACACCGACCGTCCAGCAGAATAAGACTGCAAGCCAGACATCGGCAGTTAAGTTTCAGGCAAACGTAGATGTTTCTGGTCGCTTGGTACTGAATAATTACGTTATAAGGGATTATTGGAGCTCTTCAATGCGAAACATACGATGGTCGAATCAGGTGCTGTATGGAGGTCCGGCAGTGGATCTGGAACTTGGCATCAGTATATCAAATATGTTTTTCGTGGGTGCAGGTGCCGAATTTATGCCGAATTTTTGCAATCTGTCAACATCCAATCATATCGGTGAAGGAGAAACTAATTCGGTGACGAGCATCGTGATTCCAATGTATGCCAATTTTAGGTTTTTCAAAGGAGGGAAGACAGGCAATGTCGGGTCGTATTACGAATTGGCATTGGGCGGTTACACAAGCGGATGGGAAAAATTGCAAGTCAAAGATGGTGTCAATACTTATCTGCCTGAAGAATACAGGACTAAACCTGGATTCTTTTTGCGGGCAGGACTCGGCTTGCAATCAGGAATTTTCTGTTTCGGGGCAGGATATGAGTTGCTGCTCAATTCAGCGATAAACGATAATTTTTTCTTCGTAAAACTTGGATTGGCACTTACAAGCAAATAATATGAAAAATAAAAACGTGAGATAACATGCTGAAACCAAAAATAGAGTTACAGGAGAAACTTTCAAGGCAGATTTACGATGCTTTGCAGGGCAACGTAGTCGAGGAGATAATCAAAGAGGCAATGCCATCTGATTCTGGTGATTACTGGCGGAATGCGATGGAAGGACATAGTTTCAAGGTCGAAAAACGACTGCTACCTAAATTGTATGATACGTTTGATGAAATCAAAAAGGCGTTGAAATATAATGAGGCTGTAGATCTTTACATAACTGGCGATTCTACTGTAAACGCCTTTTCGGTGGCATCTGAAAGGGAAGGCGATCCTCATATAATAAACCTTAACTCGGCATTGGTTGAACTGATGACAGATGACGAGTTGAAGTTTGTCATAGGTCATGAGTTGGGCCATCTGATAAATGAAGATACGAAACTCCATAGACTGATAAATTTTGTGTTTCCTGAGGTAATGGGTATGCCTACTGCAATGTTCCATAAAGTGCGGCTTGAAGGTCAGTTGGCTGAACTTGTAGCTGACCGATATGGATATATGGCAGTCGGGAAACTTGAGCCTTGTGTGTCGGCATTCTTCAAGATGGCTTCTGGATTGGATCTCGCGAAGATGCATATTGAGGTTGAGGCATTGCTTGAGGAGAACATCAAGCATCTCGAGTATTTCATGAACGACAAGGGCGTCAGCCGTGAGACACATCCAGTCAATCCCATACGTGTGCAGGCGCTTAATCTCTTTGACAAGGAGAAGACGAACAAGTCACTTGCCAAGGCGATGGAGCCAATGATTCAGATATTGCTCAAGGTTGGAAGTTCATCGGTGGATTACTATATTTCACGTTTCGTGGCAACGTCTGGTCTGATTGTCGCTATGCAGGATGAGGAGATGAGCAAGGAAGAACTTGACATGATTCTTGACAATCTGGCTGAGACGCAGATATTCCCTATGGAGTTCTTGAAAGAGATGAACGAGACTGATAAAGTGCCTGAGATATTTGCAGAGTCGATAGGAAAGATTTTCGAGGAGGAACCACATCTTCGCGAAGGAATGTTCAGGTATCTTATTGGCCTCGTGATTGCTGACAAGCGTCTGGACAAGCGCGAGATAGAGTTGCTGTATCAACTTGGTGATAATTATTTCGCATATTCCAAGAAAGAGGTGGCGATAATGATGGCTGAGATGGTACAAGCGAAATTTGTTCCGAATATATATAACAATCAATAAAAACAAAATATGTCATTTAGCAGTTTTTTGTCGGGTCTTTTTGGCAATAAGGCGCAGAGGGACGTTAAAGAAGTGATGCCAGTTGTTGAGAAAATAAAAGCCCTGGAAACGGAAATCAAATCATTGACGAACGATGACCTGAGGGCACGTTCGGCAGCATTGAGAGAGAAGATACAAGGTTCGGTGACTGAGGAACGAAAGAAAATAGAAGAACTCAGGGCTCAGATTGAAGTGACGGAGATAGAGGAGCGTGACAAAATATACGAAGAGATAGACAGGATAGACAAACGCATACTCGAGACATTTGAAAAGGAACTTGACAAGGCGTTGCCCGAAGCGTTCGCAATAGTGAAGGACACTGCACGTCGTTTCGCTGAAAATGCTACTATTACGGTAAAGGCTACTGATTTCGACCGTCAGCTGGCGCTGAATCATGACTTTGTCGAGATAGATGGTGATAATGCAGTATATTCCAATGAGTGGGAGTCTGGAGGCAACATGCACAAATGGGACATGGTTCACTATGATGTCCAGCTCATTGGTGGTATCGTGCTGCATGGCGGCAAGATAGCCGAGATGGCTACAGGTGAAGGAAAGACGCTTGTCGCTACTTTGCCTGTCTTCCTGAACGCATTGACCGGCAATGGTGTTCATGTCGTTACTGTGAATGATTATCTGGCAAAACGTGACTCGGAGTGGATGGGCCCTCTATATATGTTCCACGGTTTGTCGGTTGACTGCATTGACAAATACAAGCCAAACAGCGATGAGCGACGCCGAGCATACAATTGCGATATCACTTTCGGAACCAATAACGAGTTTGGTTTCGACTATCTTAGGGACAACATGGCTTTGTCGCCAATGGATCTTGTCCAGCGCAGACATAATTATGCAATAGTCGATGAGGTCGATTCTGTCTTGATTGATGATGCCCGGACACCTTTGATAATCAGTGGTCCTGTTCCTAAAGGTGACGACCAACTGTTCGATGAATACAAGGCGAGAGTTGAGTCATTAGTGAAGAAACAGACTGTTATGGCTTCTGCTTATCTGAACGAGGCAAAGACAAAAATCAATTCCGAGGACAAGAAAGAGGCTGAGGAAGGTGCATTGGCATTGTTCCGGTCGTACAAGGCGATGCCGCGTTCGAAGACTCTGATTAAATTCCTCTCGGAACCTGGCGTCAAGCAGAAAATGCTTAAGACCGAGGATTTCTATATGCAGGAGAACAACAAGAACATGCATATAGCCACTGACCCATTGTATTTCGTTGTGGATGAGAAACTCAATTCAATAGATTTGACCGACAAGGGTATAGATGCGTTGACTGGAAGTACCGACGACCCTCAGTTCTTTGTGTTGCCGGATGTCGGGGCTGACATAGCCGAAATTGAGAAGATGAAAATCACAGATGCCGAGAAACAGGCGAAGAAGGACGAGGCGCTGCAGGAGTATGCAGTCAAATCGGAGCGAATACATACAGTAAGCCAGCTGCTCAAGGCATATACATTGTTCTTCCTTGGCGACCAGTATATCGTGAAGGACAATCAGGTGTTGCTCGTTGACGAACAGACAGGACGTATCATGGACGGGCGCCGGTACAGCGACGGTCTGCATCAGGCTATTGAGGCGAAGGAGGGCGTTAAGGTAGAGGCTGCCACACAGACATACGCTACAATTACTTTGCAGAACTACTTCAGGATGTATCACAAACTTGCCGGAATGACTGGTACGGCTGAAACCGAGGCAGGTGAGTTGTGGGACATATACAAACTGGATGTCGTGGTGATACCGACCAACCGTCCGATTGCACGAAACGATATGAACGACCGTATTTACAAGACAAAGAAGGAGAAGGAAAATGCAGTGATAGAAGAGGTCGTAAATCTTGTCGCTCAAGGCAGACCTGTGCTTGTGGGTACTACTTCAGTTGAAAATTCGGAGACATTGTCAAGAAAGTTGACAGTGAGGAAAATCAAACATAACGTCTTGAATGCGAAACTGCACCAGAAAGAGGCTGACATCGTAGCTCAGGCTGGATTGCCTGGGACTGTGACTATCGCTACCAACATGGCAGGTCGTGGTACGGATATCAAGCTTGCACCGGAGGTTAGAGATGCCGGAGGATTGGCGATTATCGGTACCGAGCGTCATGAGTCGAGACGTGTTGACCGTCAGTTGCGTGGACGTTCAGGACGACAGGGCGACCCTGGTACTTCGGTGTTCTTCGTCTCGCTGGAAGATAACCTTCTTCGTCTGTTCGGGTCTGACAGAATATCTCGTGTGATGGATCGTATGGGATTCCAGGAGGGCGAGATGATTGAACATTCGATGATTTCAAAGTCAATCGAGAATGCACAAAAGAAGGTCGAAGAAAACAACTTCGGTATAAGAAAGAGATTGCTCGAGTATGATGACGTGATGAACAAGCAGCGTACTGTGGTATATTCCCGTCGTCGACATGCCTTGATGGGTGAAAGGGTCGGTGTGGATATAGTCAATACGTTGTACGACACGTTGGATGGAATAGTTGCTTCGAACTATCAGAACAGTGATTTCGAAGGCTTCAAGATGGATATGATGCAATATTTTGCAATGGAGCCAGACATCACGTCTGAGGAGTTCCGCTCTATGAGGGCAAGCAGGATAACCGAGAAATTGTCTGATGATGTGTTTGCGAATTTCAAACGCAAGATGGATAAGCTGGCAGAAGTGGCACATCCTGTAATCAAGAGCGTCTTTGAGAATCAAGGGGCACAATATGACAAAATCCTTGTTCCAATCACCGATGGACGCAAGATATATAACATTCCGGTGGATTTGAAGAAAGCCTACGAGTCTGAATCTAAAGAGGTGATAAAGGAGTTTGAGAAGGTGCTCCTGCTACATACGATTGACGAGGGCTGGATGGAGAACATCAGGGAGTTGGAGGAGTTGCGCCATTCGGTGCAGAATGCTTCGTATGAACAGAAAGACCCACTGTTGGTATATAAACTTGAATCGTCGAACCTCTTTATGCAGATGATAGATGACTGCAACCGCAAGATTTCATCCGTATTGATGAGAGCTCAGATTTACATGCGCGACCCTTCTGAGGTCAAGAGGGCAGAGAAACCGCGTAGAGCCGATTACAGCCGCTATTCTGCCTCGAAACAGGATTACCAGCGCACTGCTGCCGGAAAGGACACCCGTCAGAATCAGGTGACTCAGCCTATACATTCCAATAAGACTGTGGGAAGAAATGACCCTTGCCCTTGTGGGTCGGGAAAGAAATACAAGAATTGTTGCGGAAGGAATGAGGAGTCAGTGGGCGAATGATATTGAAAAATACAATTGCATGGACTACTTTGCAGGCGATCCTGTGGAAGTAGTCCGTCGTTGTATAGATACGGGTGATGTCAGGGATGTCGAGATAATGGGCATGGTCTGCTCATGGCTCGCTTTCGGCAACAGGAACCAGATACACGGGAAATGCGATTTTGCATACCACTTGATGAACGGGGGGCGGCCTTATGAATATCTTCTCTCTGGTGAATGGCGAAAATATGCGGGTTCGAAAGAGTGCTTTTACCGCATGCACCGTTTTGGCGATTTCTATGACCTTTGCGAAAGACTGTCGGAAGTCTATTCAAGGTACCAGAGTATGGAGGATGCACTGATTGGTTGTACGAGTGGGGTGGAGATGATAGAAAGGCTCGAAGCGATGTTGCACCACGTCGGTGGAATACCGAAAGATGCAAAATCCGCCTGCAAGCGTCTTGCACTTTTTGCAAGATGGATGGTCCGTCGCGATGGAAAGGTAGATATAGGCGTATGGCAGAGAATATCGCCTTCGTTGCTCTTGATGCCTTTAGACGTTCATGTAGTGAAGGTTGCTCGTGAAGAGGGGTTGCTGCTTCGTGCCAATGCTGATATGAAGGCGTGTATTGAGCTGACAGAGAGATGCAGGATGGAGAATCCAGATGACCCGACTATTATGGATTATGCGTTGTTCGCAAAGGATATTTCTAAGTGAGGAAAGAAGATAAAAAACAGATATAATATGGTTTATTCAGAAGACGTAGAGAAGATGTGTGTTGTCGCCAAGGGTGCTAACCATCCGTCGGCACCTATACCTGAAGAGGGAAAATGGGTGAGAGTGAAGGAGGTAAAGGACATTTCTGGCTTGACGCACGGAATAGGGTGGTGCGCTCCGCAGCAGGGTGCGTGCAAGTTGACCCTCAATGTGAAAGATGGTATCATTCAGGAGGCTCTGGTCGAGACTCTCGGCTGTTCGGGCATGACGCATTCGGCTGCAATGGCATCCGAGATATTGCCCGGCAAGACTCTGCTGGAGGCATTGAATACCGACCTTGTCTGTGATGCTATAAATACTGCAATGCGCGAGTTGTTCCTGCAGATAGTCTATGGACGTTCGCAGTCGGCATTCTCTGAGGGGGGACTCGTGATAGGGGCATCTCTCGAAGACCTTGGCAAAGGGGTGCGTTCGCAGGTCGGCACGATGTTCGGTACGCTCGCCAAAGGCCCTCGTTATCTTGAAATGGCTGAGGGTTATTGCACGCGTATGGCATTGGACAAGGACGGAGAGGTGATAGGCTATGAGTTTGTCCACATGGGCAAGTTCATGGAAATGGTCAAGAAGGGAGTAGATGCCAACGAGGCTTTGGAAAAAGCAAAAGGCACATACGGACGCTTCAAGGATGCAGACAAATATATTGACCCACGTAAACAATAAAGGTTATGAGAGAGGTGAAATTTGAAAGTCAGGACCGCAGGATGGAGAATGTCCTGCGAGTGCTCAACGATAACGGAATAAAGTCTGTAGAAGAGGCTGAGACTCTTTGCGTACAGTATGGTCTCGATCCATACAAGACATGCGAGGAGACACAGCCTATTTGTTTTGAGAATGCCAAGTGGGCGTATGTCGTCGGTTCGGCAATAGCGTTGAAGAGAGGTTGCAAGGTGGCTGCTGATGCTGCTGAAGCAATAGGCGAAGGCTTGCAGGCATTCTGCATCAAGGGTTCGGTGGCTGATGACCGTAAGGTGGGGATCGGTCATGGCAACCTTGCAGCACGTCTGCTTCGCGAAGAGACAAAATGCTTTGCCTTCCTTGCTGGTCACGAGTCGTTTGCGGCTGCCGAAGGTGCCATCAAGATAGCCGAGATGGCAAACAAAGTAAGGAAAAACCCATTGCGTTGCATTCTGGACGGACTGGGAAAGGATGCTGCCAAGATCATATCGCGAATTAATGGATTCACATACGTGCAGACCGAGTTCGACTATTTCAGCGGTGAGTTGAAAGTCGTAGCTGAGAAAGCCTATAGCGACGGTCCGAGAGCAAAAGTCCGCTGCTATGGTGCCGATGATGTGCGTGAGGGTGTGGCGATATTGTGGAAGGAGGACGTCGATGTTTCCATTACCGGCAATTCCACCAATCCTACACGTTTCCAGCACCCAGTGGCAGGAACGTACAAGAAGGAGAGAATCCTGAAAGGGAAACCATATTTCTCGGTTGCATCAGGTGGTGGAACTGGTCGTACGTTGCATCCTGACAACATGGCTGCTGGTCCTGCATCGTATGGTATGACCGATACGATGGGACGTATGCACAGCGATGCCCAGTTTGCTGGTTCGTCGTCGGTTCCTGCACATGTCGAGATGATGGGATTCCTCGGCATTGGCAACAACCCAATGGTCGGTTGTACGGTGGCATGTGCCGTGAATGTGGCTCTTGCCCTGAATAAATAACTCAACAGAGGTTGAAAAAATGCCAGTCGAATACACTCCTCGACTGGCATTTTTTTCGTTTTTCGTAATCGATGTTTAGTAATATTTTCCCAAAAGGACATTGGTCATCATGATGGTCATGCCATAAACGTGCTCAAGAAGGGGATTACCGCACATAATCGATGAACTTGGGGTATCAGGCGTGAGGACATATCTGTTTCGCAAACCGGCGTATGCGTTCACGAAATTGTTGTATGAGACGATACCGTCAGGGTTGCAATGGAAGAACTGAAGAGGATAGCATGGCTGCCATCCGCTGCAGAGGTTCTGCCTGTCCATCATGGCCAGCAAGGTGTTATAGGCTTCTGGATTGTTCTCCACGTAGTCCATATTGAGGATGTCGCTCAATCTGGCATCGTTCAGTCGGATCATCATATCGCAAATGGTTTCATCGTTGTTTCGGACGGCCTGTGGTACACCAGTGGAAAGAGCCCAAGGTGTAAAGAAATCCTCATAATTGAACTCAGCCATCTCATCAGGATAGCTGTTGAACATACTATTGATGACCAGAGGGACGACTGAGCCGAGACCCATAACCTTTCCCGCCTGCTCATCAGCCACGAAACTTTCGAAGGTACATCTCAAATCGTAAGGACCATCACCGCAGATGACCTTCTTAATCCTGAGCTGAGCCTGCTGGTTGGCAGGAAGGGACTGAATGGTTCTCAAGGTTGCTAAAGAAACGGAGCCGCCCTGAGAGTAACCGAGGATATAAGTATCGAACTTCTTGTCAAGATTGACCTTTTTCTGCTTTGCGAAAGAGAGCAGAGCGAAAAGCGCATCTGTGCTGGTGCGTCCGTGAACCTCGGCATTCAGGTAAAGGTCTGGATGATCGGATGAAGCACCCACACCGATATAGTCTGGAAGGATACACATTGCGCCTGAAGCAGCAACGATTGCCTCGACAGAGGTCATATATGTCGGAACCATGGCTACGCCCATGTGTGTGCCGTGGTTGACGAGCATAACCTTGTCAATCTTTCGCAGAAGCGGATAAATGACCAGTGCGGACACTGTTACATCCTCATTGGCAGCATCCTTTGTCACGTAAGTGATACGTGAGAGGCGATAGAACAGAGGAAGGGACAACGTATTGTTATCTGCTACCATCTGCCCGCCTACAGCCGTATTATACGCCTGACTGAGTTCGCCAAGGTCAATACCCTCAACAGCCTTCAAAGGACTCGTTACCGCATCGAAGAAATCAGTGCTTGACACATCCGATTCCTCAAGAACAGAAAACTCTACTACACGTTCTTCGTCAACGGGTGCTATAGCCATCTCTTTCTTGTTACACCCGACAAAACTGGCAACAATAGCCAGCAAAAGCAAAATTTTTTTTCTCATATTGACTTGTATTTATATTGCAAGATTAAATACTCCTTATTTCTTCATTCAATCAATACTTGGTTGTTTCTTAACTTTTAGGAAGTTACAATATTTGATGATATGTTGTTTGTGGTGGTTCATCGTGGGTATCGTTTACCGCTGCAAAGGTACAAATAAAATCTGACGTGGCAAAATAGTTTTGAATTTTTAATCAACGTCCTGCATTGGGGAGAATGACAGTCACAAAGAAACTTCCTAAAACATTTGTCCAAGTCAGAAATTATATCTACCTTTGCAATCTCAAAATGCGTAACGAATAGAATTCTAAAAACTAATGAGTATCATATGGAAGAGAGAAGTCAGTTTTCATCGAAATTCGGAGTGCTGGCAGCAGCTGTAGGTTCGGCTGTCGGACTTGGAAATATATGGAAATTCCCTTATGTCGCTGGTCAGAATGGAGGGGGAGCTTTTCTTGTAATTTATCTGATATGCGTACTCGTAATGGGTTTTCCTGCACTTATGATGGAAATGTCGTTGGGCAGAATGGCTAAGACAAGTCCTATTGCAGCTTTCAGGAAGCTCACAGGAAACGACAGGTGGACTTTTGTAGGTGTGATGGGCGCATTGTCGTCGTTCATGGTGCTTTCGTTCTATTTTGTCGTTGCCGGCTGGTCGCTCGAATACATATATCAATCGGTCAGGACAACAGCTTTCAATGGCATGAATGGTCAGGATTTGGAAATGCTGTTTGACTCTTTCGCGGTTTCGGACTGCCGACCTTATATCTGGCTTACTATATTTGTCATTTTGACAGGGATGCTAATCTTGATGGGCGTTCAGAAAGGAATAGAAAAAGGGAGCAAAGTGATGATGACTTTGCTGTTCGCATTATTGCTGTTTCTGATGGTGGTATCTTATTTCACAGAAGGTGGGCGTGAAGGGTATGAGTTCTATCTGAAACCTGATTTCAGCAAGATTAAGCCTTCGGTGATTTTGCAGGCACTGGGGCAGTCGTTTTTCTCGCTGTCGATAGGTGTCGGAGTACTGCTGACATATGGGTCGTATGTGAAGAAGGGAAATATTGTCACGACCAGTTTGCAGATTGTGACATTGGACACATTGGTGGCAATCATGGCTGGGTTCGTGATTTTTCCATCCGTATTTGCATTTGACATTGAGCCTGGCGAGGGAGCTGATATGGCATTCATCGCATTGCCGGCAGTGTTTTCAAAGATGAAGGGAGGACTGGTGATTGCAATCGCTTTTTTCGCATTGCTCGCTATGGCGGCACTTACGACAACGGTTTCGTTGTATGAAATGCTTGTTGCCGTGCTTGTGGATTCATGCAAAATCAAGAGGTTCTGGGCAAACATTGCCGTCGGAGTCCTTACGCTGGCTGGAGCAGTAGTATGTTGCCATTCGTTAAGACCTGGGACTGTATTCCAAATTGGAGGACAATCGTTGTTCGAAATATTCGATTATGTGGTTTCTAATTACATGTTGCCGTTAGGTGCCTTGGCGATGATGGTGTTTTTCGGTTGGGCATACGACCAGAAAAAGTTGCATGATGCGTTGATTGGATTCGGAATGAATGAGGGATTCTATAAGGTGTATATGTTCGTTATACGGTATTTCGTTCCTGCGGTGATTGTATTGATAATGTTGAATCAGTTTAATATAGTGAGAATATAAAAAAAGATATGGGAAAGAGAAGTCAGTTTTCGTCAAATTTCGGAGTTATAGCAGCTGCCGTAGGGTCAGCAGTCGGGCTTGGCAATATATGGAAATTTCCTTATGTGGCTGGACAAAACGGTGGAGGCGCATTTTTGCTGGTTTATCTTTTGTGTGTACTGGTTATGGGTCTGCCTGCACTCATCACTGAAATGTCTATTGGAAGAATGGCACAGACAAGTCCTGTGTCGGCATTCAAGAAACTTACGGGAAATAACCACTGGACGTTTATAGGTGTGATGGGAGTGTTGTCATCATTTATTGTGATGTCATTCTATTTCATCGTTGCAGGATGGACATTGGAATATATCTGTCAATCTATTTCTACTTTGTCATTCAGCGGGATGACCTCCGATGAACTTACCGAGATTTTCGACGAGTTCTCGACAAACAGTTTCCGTCCGTATATATGGCTTGTCGTGTTCATAGCGGTGACAGGTTTGGTAATATACATGGGAGTGCAGAAGGGAATAGAGAAGGGAAGCAAGGTGATGATGCCTCTGCTGTTCGCAATTATGTTGTATCTGATGCTACATGCCTTTTTTACCAATGATGTGTCTGAAGGCTATGAATTCTATTTGAAGGCAGATTTCTCAAAGATAACCCCGACTGTATTGATTCAGGCCCTCGGGCAGGCATTTTTTTCGTTATCCATCGCACTCGGTATAATCATAACATACGGGTCGTACGTCAAGGAGGGAAATGTAGTCACTACATGTTTGCAGATATCCATACTGGATACCCTCGTGGCATTCATGGCTGGATTGGTGATATTTCCTGCAGTTTTTTCATACGGAATAGAACCAAGTGCCGGGCCGGAACTGGCATTTGTGGCAATGCCGGCAGTCTTTTCTCAGATGGGAGGTGGAATTGTGTTCGCAATCTTATTTTTTCTGTTGCTTGCCTTGGCTGCTCTGACATCAACCATATCGCTGTATGAGGCATTGGTTGCAATGCTGAACGACACTTTCGGTATAAAGCGTGGCTTGGCAAACCTGATTGTCGGTCTGGCTGTCCTGACGGTGGGAATAATAGTCTGCAATTCAATAAACGGACACAGCATATTCTTGATATGCGGCAAGACATGTTTCGATTGGTGCGACTTGATTACGACTAATTACCTGTTGCCGATAGGAGGACTTGCCTTGATGATATTCTTCGGATGGGTATACGACCAGAAGAAGGTTCACGATGCGTTGATGGAGTTTGGCATGAAGGAATGGTTTTACAAAATATATATTGTGCTTGTTAGGTTCATTATACCAATAATCATAATATTGGTAATGTTGAATCAGTTTGGAATTTTCGAAAATTTGAAAAATTAAAGGAAAAATTTGGTAGGGTGGCGAAAAAGTTGTAACTTTGCAGCGCCTAACAGAAAGAATGTTTATTTGGAAATCCGATAAGGGTATGTCGGATTTCCGACGTTTTTTTATTTTTTAATAGTTTTAGATTATGGCTTATGTTTACATGACCGAAGACGGTTATAAAAAACTGATTGAGCAGATTAAACAGCTTGAATCGGTCGAGCGTCCAAGGATTTCGGCGCAGATAGCCGAGGCAAGGGACAAGGGCGATTTGAGCGAGAATGCCGAGTATGATGCTGCAAAAGAGGCTCAAGGTATGCTTGAGATGAAGATAGCACAGTTGAAGGACACTTTGGCTAATGCCAAGGTTATCGATGAGACAAAGATATCAGCTGATTCTATTCAGATTCTATCGAAAGTCAAGGTGAAGAACCAGAAAAACGGTATGGTGATGAACTATTCACTCGTATCTGAAAGTGAGGCTAACCTCAAGGAGGGGAAAATCGCTATCTCTACACCAATTGCCAAGGCATTGCTTGGCCATAAGGTGGGCGATGTGGTTGAAATAAAAATCCCTGCGGGAATATTGCATCTGGAAGTAATGGAAATAAACATTTGATGTCATGACAATATTTTCAAAGATAATCAATGGCGAGATACCAAGCTACAAAGTGGCTGAAGACGAACATTATTATGCTTTCTTGGATATAAATCCTCTTCAGAAGGGACATACACTTGTCATTCCAAAGATTGAGGATGACTATATTTTCAATTTGGATGACGAAACATATTCGGGACTGATGATGTTTGCCAAGAAAGTTGCTTGCGGTTTGAAGGAAGCAATACCTTGCCAGCGTGTCGGCGTTGCAGTTCTCGGAATGGAAGTTCCGCATGTTCATGTGCATCTTGTCCCTATGAATACAGAGAAAGATATGCTGTTTTCCAATCCAAAGCTGAAACTGGAAGATTCGGAAATGGCTGAAATAGCGAGGAAAATAGGCGAAAAAATTAAGTGAAAAATATTTTTTCCAAAATGTTTTGCGGATAAGGAAAAAAGTTGTACCTTTGCAGTCGCAAAAAAAAGGAATGCCTTTTGGCGGGGTAGCTCAGTTGGTTAGAGCGTCGGATTCATAACCCGGAGGTCTCGAGTTCAATTCTCGATCCCGCTACAAACAGAAATGGCTATGCAACATTCAATGTTGGATAGCCATTTCTGTTTATTGTAAAAAAACTGATATTATTCTTTTGGAAACAAATCCGGGCATATATGTGAAAATGCCGAGTATTGGCGTGCTCCGATATTATCAGGCGAACCGTATGGGAGTGTCGGAATATTGTTTTCGCTTATAAATTCGCGGACGCGCTGCGAAACGTTAGGAGTTTCAAGAATCGCAGCATCTGAATAGCGAAGGGCAAGACAATCGAGATCGTCTGACCGATAACTCGTCGCATTGTGAAGTTCTGGGAAATGTTCGGGTTTTACGAAATCGAATACGAGTCGAGACTCAATGTTTGGCGAAACGGGAGAATCAACCTGACTGTCGAAAATCGAGAATACTATTTTGGACTTTGCGAAGAATGGGTCTGTGTAATATGAACATTTGATGAACATTGGAGCAAGGGCAGATATCCATCCTGCGCAATAGACTATGTCGGGAGTCCAGCGAAGCTTTTTGATGGTTTCGAGAACTGAACGGACAAAGAATACAGAGCGCTCATCGTTGTCGTTAAATGGAACACCATTTGCATCTTTGGAAATGCCACGGCGGCGGAAATAATCATCACTGTCTATAAAATAGACTTGAATTCTTGCGGATTGAATTGAGGCAACTTTTATGACGAGGGGATGGTCGTTGTCGTTGATGATTATATTGAGCCCCGAGAGACGCTGAACTTCGTGAAGTTGGTTACGGCGCTCGTTGACGTGACCATAACAAGGCATAAAGACACGTATTTCACAACCTCGCTCCTGAGCATATTGAGGGAATTTGCGGCAAACATCGGCAATGACGGATTCGTGTACGTATGGGTCGATTTCCTGTGCAATAAAAAGAACTTTAGCCTTGCTTTTCATAAGCGTTCATTTGAAAATAATTGACGTGGCAAAGTTAGTAATAATTTTCGGAACTGCAAAATATTTTTAATAAATAATTTTTGCGTTTTTTTTGATTGAAAGTGGAGAAATATTTGTAACTTTGCAGGCTGATAGTTTTCGCTTATGAGGATAGATATAATTACGGTGCAACCTGAGATGATGAAAGGGCCATTGACCTGCTCGATAATCAAACGTGCGAGGGAGAAAGGTCTGGTTGACATTTATGTGCACGACTTGCGTGACTATACGATCGACCCGCACAAGAGAGTTGATGATTATGCATTTGGATTTGATGCAGGAATGGTTCTGCAGTGCGATCCGATATTCAGGTGCATAGAGACATTGAAAGCAGAGAGGGAATACGACGAGATAATATTCACGGCTCCTGACGGTGAACAATTTACGCAGCATGAGGCTAACAGGTTGAGCTTGATGAAGAACATAATAATACTTTGCGGTCATTATAAAGGCGTGGATCAGAGAGTGAGGGATGCGTTGATTACTAAGGAAATATCCATAGGCGATTACGTGCTGACTGGAGGTGAAATGGCAGCTGCAATAATGACCGATGCCATGGTTAGGGTAATCCCTGGAGCAATAGGGGACGAACAATCGGCATTGTCTGATTCGTTTCAGGATAATTTGCTGGCTCCGCCTGTATATACCCGTCCAGCAGAGTATAGGGGAATGAAAGTGCCTGAAATATTGTTGAGCGGAAACGAAAGAGCAGTCAGAGACTGGGAACAGGAAGTCGCATTTGAAAGAACTGAAAGACTGAGGCCTGACCTGTTGCAGTAATGGATGAGTTCGAAAAGATATTGAGGAAGTCTTCCGGTTCTATGAAAAAGTGGGGTCTGCTGGAGGATGGTGATGACGTGCTCATTGGACTCAGCGGAGGTAAAGACTCGTTGGCTCTTGTTGAGGTGATGGCAGCAAGGCAGAAGATATTTGTGCCGAGGATAAAAGTCATGGCTTGCCATGTCGGGGTGAAAAACGTGCCATATAAATCGGATATAGACTATCTCAGGCACTTTTGCGAGGAAAGAGGGGTCGAATTTATATACAAGGAAACAGAGTTTGAACTTGACAGGCATGATGGAAGGTCGCCTTGCTTCCTTTGCTCGTGGACAAGAAGGAAAATGCTGTTCAGGACTGCCGGAGAACTCGGGTGTAACAAGTTGGCATTGGGTCATCATAAAGATGATATAGTCGAGACATTACTGTTGAATGAAATATTCACTGGACGTATCGAGACAATGATGCCAAGAATGGAGATGCGGAAATTCAATCTTACGGTGATACGTCCACTGTGTGATGTGAGGGAAAAGGAAATATCAGAGATGGCTAAGGCGCATCAATACCGTCAGCAGATAAAGAACTGTCCGTACGAGGATGATGGTAACCGTCGAAAGGTAAAAAACCTGGTCAGGGAACTTGAGGAATGGAATCCCGATGTAGTGTCATCGTTGTATGGCAGTATGTTTCGTCATGGGAAAGGTGACATGGAAGAAAATGATTAAACTGATATATTATGTTAACTCTAAAGAGTATTCTGGAGAATCGCGATGAAGTGGTTCGCAGATTGGGCAAGAAACATTTTGCGGCAGCTGCCGAAATGATTGACAAGGTGATCGATATTGACAAGGTGCGCAGGGCGACCCAGCGCGAACTGGATGATGTCCTGTCACAGATAAATCAGAAGTCAAAGGCTATAGGCGGCCTGATGAAGGAAGGGAAAAAGGCTGAGGCTGAGGCTGCAAAGCAGCTGGTCGCTGAGTTGAAGAATAAGAGTGCCGAGATGCGTACGCGTATGGAAGAGGCGGAAGTCGCTATGCGCAACATATTGCTCCAGATTCCTAACCTGCCACATGAGTCAGTGCCCGAAGGTTACGGTGCAGAGGATAACAAAGTGGAAAAGATGGGTGGTGAAAACCCTGAATTCAAGGGCTTCACTCCTCTGCCTCACTGGGAACTGGCTAAGAAATTCGACCTCATCGATTTCGAGATGGGCGTAAAGATAACAGGGGCTGGCTTCCCAATTTACAAGGGCAAGGGTGCAAGGCTGCAAAGAGCATTGATAAATTTCTTCCTTGACGAGGCTCGCAATGCAGGGTATTTAGAGATAGAACCACCATACGTTGTGAACGAGGCAAGTGGTTATGGTACGGGACAGCTGCCTGACAAGGAGGGTCAGATGTATTTCGCTCCGGTAGATGGGTTGTATCTTATCCCGACAGCCGAAGTCCCTGTGACCAACATTTTCCGTGATGTCATACTGAAAGAGGCTGAAATGCCACAGAAGATGTGTGCCTATTCGGCATGTTTCCGTCGTGAGGCTGGGTCGTACGGCAAGGACGTTCGCGGACTGAACAGATTGCACCAGTTCAACAAGGTCGAGATAGTAAGAGTTGATACTCCTGAACATTCATATAAGTCGCTTGACGAGATGATAGCTCATGTCGAGAATCTGGTGCAGAAACTCGAATTGCCATATCGTATTCTGCGACTTTGCGGTGGCGATATGAGCTTCACTTCGGCAATCACATTCGATTTCGAGGTGTTCAGTGCAGCACAGCAAAGGTGGCTTGAGGTCAGTTCGGTATCTAATTTCGAGAGCTATCAGGCAAACAGACTGAAATGCCGCTACAAGACCGCTGACGGCAAGACTGAACTCTGCCATACCCTGAACGGTTCGGCATTGGCATTGCCAAGAATCGTGGCTGCAATACTCGAAAATCATCAGGACGCGACAGGAATAAACATACCAAAGGCTTTGATTCCATATTGCGGATTTGACAGGATAGACTGATGGGAAAAGACAAGAAGGTTTACGTCTGTACGGAATGTGGGGCGGATTTTCCTAAAGCATACGGGAAATGTCCAGCTTGCGGTGCGTGGAATTCGTTTGTGGAACAGACGATAAAGGTTGAGCCAGCATCAAGGATAGCGCATGGATTTGAAAGGAGGGATATCCGTGCTCCACAGAGGGTTGACCTCGTGAAATATCAGGAGGAACCGAGAATGGGGACTGGTGACCGCGAGTTGGACCGTGTGCTCGGTGGCGGCTTGGTCAAAGGTTCGATGGTGCTTATAGGTGGTGAACCTGGGATAGGCAAATCGACTCTGGTGCTGCAGGTGGCTTTGCGGATGAGTGGGAGGAAGATATTGTATGCCAGCGGAGAGGAGAGCGTGAACCAGATAAAGATGCGTGCTGAACGTGTAGGTAAACCTACAAGCGAGTGCTATATAGTCAGCGAAACGGTGCTTGAGAATATTTTTGCCTCGGCGAAGGATATCAACCCAGACTTGCTGATAGTTGATTCAATCCAGACTATAGCGACAGAGAGTGTGGAGATGTCGGCTGGCAGCGTGACGCAGATACGAGAGTGCAGCGCTGCTCTGTTGAAATTCGCAAAGGAGAGCGGAATACCAGTATTCATCATAGGACATATCACCAAGGAAGGTAGCATTGCCGGACCAAAGATACTGGAACACATTGTTGATACAGTGCTCCAGTTTGAGGGCGACAGACATTATCTGTACAGGATACTTCGTGCTCACAAGAATCGTTTCGGCTCGACCGACGAGTTGGCAATATACGAGATGTCGGGTAGTGGGTTGCGTGAGGTCGAGAACCCGAGCGAATTGCTGCTCAGCCATTCCGACCAGGAGTTGAGTGGGGTGGCGATTGCCGTGACCATAGAGGGCGTGCGGCCATTCCTGGTCGAGACGCAGTCGCTTGTGTCAAGCACTGCATTCAATTACCCACAGAGGTCGTCAACGGGTTTTGACTTGCGGAGAATGAATATGCTCCTCGCTGTGCTGGAAAAACGTGCGGGATTCAAATTGCCGCAAAAGGATGTGTTCCTCAATATAGCTGGAGGGCTGAAAGTCTCTGATCCTGCAGTTGATCTTGCTGTCATCAGTGCAATATTGTCGAGCAACCTTGACCTTGCTATTGATTCGAAGATTTGCATGGCAGGAGAGGTGGGCTTGAGTGGTGAGATACGTCCTGTGTCGAGGATAGAGCAGAGGGTTGCCGAGGCTGCAAAACTTGGGTTCAAGAAAGTTCTGATACCCCAATACAACGTCGGTCAGCTTTCGAAAAAGATATCGGGAATAGAGATTGTGGGAGTGTCGAGGGTAGAGGAGGCGTTCCGTGCCTTGTTCGGATAATGGATTGTGATATTTTATGATGCAAAACATATCCTATTTTTTGTGTATTTTGACAAATCATTGTAAATTGCGCCACTTTTTGGACGCATATATTTTAAAATTGACATAATATGAAAAATTATCAAACCAACGAGATTAAAAACATCTGTCTCATGGGTGGTTCTGGGTCTGGAAAAACGACCCTCCTGGAGGCAATGTTGTATGAGAGCGGTGTCATCAAACGTCGTGGAACAATTGAGGGAAAAAACACTGTATCAGACTATTTCCCAGTTGAATTAGAGTATGGATATTCTGTGTTCCCAACAGTTGCACATGTCGAATTCAATAATAAAAAGCTGAATATAATAGACTGTCCAGGATCGGACGATTTTATTGGTGGAGCAATCACTTCGATGGCAGTTACCGACCAGTCAATCATATTGGTCAACACTCAATATGGCGTTGAAGTCGGTACGCAGAATCACTTCCGTTACACTGCCGAGTGCAAGAAACCAGTGATTTTCCTGATGAATCAGCTTGACACAGAGAAGTCAAATTATGACCAGACATTGGAGCAGTTGCGTGAGGCTTTCGGTCCAAAAACTGTAGTCGTTCAATATCCTGTGAACTGCGGACCTGGTTTCAATGCTGTGATTGACGTTCTGCTGATGAAGATGTACACATGGAAACCTGAGGGCGGCGTTCCTGAAATTAAGGAGATTCCTGCTGACCAGATGGAAAAGGCAACAGAACTCAACAAATTGCTTATCGAGGCTGCTGCTGAAAACGATGAGTCGTTGATGGATAAATATTTCGACAAAGGTTTGCTCAACGAAGACGAGATGCGCGAAGGTATCCGCAAGGGACTTGTCACACGTAGCATCTATCCTGTGTTCTGCGTATGTGCAGGAAGGGACATGGGTGTCCGCCGACTGATGGAATTCCTTGGAAATGTTGTTCCTTTCGTAAGCGATATGCCTTGTGCAGTCACTAAAAATGGCGATGAGGTCAAGGCTGATTCGACAGCAACTACATCAGTGTTCACTTTCAAGACGAGCGTTGAGCCACATATTGGCGAGGTTGTGTATTTCAAGGTCATGAGCGGAACACTGAAGGCAGGTGCCGACCTTACTAACGTGTCGAGAAATGGGACGAAAGAGAGATTCGCACAGATATTCTGTGTTGCAGGTGCCAACCGTATTCCTGTTGACCAGCTTGAGGCAGGCGATATAGGTGCTGTGGTGAAACTGAAAGACACACGTACAGGCAACACCTTGTGCGATAAGGATCTCGATATAGAATTCCCTCAGGTTTCGTATCCTGAACCAAAATACAGAAGAGCCATCAAGGCAGTTGACTCGGGCGATGACGAGAAACTCAATGCAATCTTGACACGTATGCATGAGGAGGATCCAACATGGCTTGTCGAGCAGAGCCGTGAGTTGCGTCAGACTATAGTTTCAGGTCAGGGCGAGTTCCACCTCCGTACGTTGAAATGGAGAATCGAGAATAACGAGAAAATCCAGATAGAATATATTGAGCCTCGTATCCCATATCGTGAGACTATCACCAAGGCAGCACGAAGCGACTACCGTCACAAGAAACAGTCAGGTGGTTCAGGTCAGTTCGGCGAGGTGCATCTTATTATAGAGCCTCTCGTTGAGGGCGAACCAATGAAAGACGTCTATAAATTCGGAGGTCAGGAGTTCCGTGTTCAGGCACGTGATACGCAGGAAGTACAACTCGATTGGGGCGGTAAACTCGTGATGGTGAATTCAATCGTCGGAGGAGCAATCGATGCACGTTTCATGCCTGCCATCATGAAGGGATTGATGGACAGAATGGAACAGGGTCCTTTGACAGGTTCTTATGCACGCGACATACGCGTTATCGTTTATGATGGTAAGATGCACCCGGTTGACTCAAACGAAATATCGTTCCGTCTGGCAGGTAGAAATGCGTTTGCTCAGGCGTTCAAGGAGGCAAATCCAAAGGTTCTCGAACCTGTATATGATGTTGTTGTCATGGTTCCTTCCGACAGGATGGGCGATGTGATGAGCGACTTGCAGGGACGCAGGGCGTTGATTATGGGTATGGAGAGTGCAAATGGTTTGGAGAAAATTTCTGCAAAGGTTCCATTGAAGGAACTGTCCAACTATTCTACGGCGCTCAGCTCTTTGTCGGGTGGTCGTGCTTCGTTCACGATGAAATTCGCTTCATACGAGTTGTGTCCATCCGATGTGCAGGATAAGTTGCTCAAGGAATATGAGTCAACTCATCAGGACGAGGATTGATAATTGTTTGATATATAGTGATTCGCAGTCTGAAGACAGGCTGCGAATTTTTTTTGTCGTATATTGAAAAAAAAATCACGAAAATCTTTCATGAATGGTGGAAAAACATTAACTTTGCATTCGCAAAACCAAAAAAGAGAAAATATGTTAAAGAAAATACTTTCCATATCGGGTAAAGGCGGATTGTTCAAGCTCATTTCGCATAACAATAATGTTATAATAGTAGAATCATTGGCAGACGGGAAGCGCTTCCCTTCTTATCCAAGGGACAAAGTTGTATCGTTGAACGATATCGCAATGTTTACTGAAACGACCGATATTCCGCTCCGTGAGGTCCTGAAAAAGATGTTTGCGTTGGAGAATGGCGGTAAAAGTCCGGTAGATCCAAAGGCTGATGGCAGTGTTTTGAGGGAATATATGGCTAAGATACTGCCCGATTTCGACAAGGAGAGAGTCCACAACGGTGATATTAAGAAGTTGATACAGTGGTATAACCTTCTCGTTGAATCAGGGAATACTAACTTTGAAGAAGAAGAAGAGAAAAAATCTTGAAAAACATTTGGTGGAATAAAAAAATAGTCGTACCTTTGCAGTCGATTTAAGAGAGGATGTATCCGTAGCTCAGTTGGTAGAGCAATTGACTCTTAATCAATGGGTCGAGGGTTCGAGCCCCTCCGGGTATACCAAAGAGAAGCAGGTTTTCGTTCTATAGAATGAAAACCTGCTTCTCTTTTAACTCAATTGC
>JAKSNT010000022.1 GCA_024399575.1 Paludibacteraceae bacterium | reverse complement strand
GTCTTGAAATCACTTGGGAGGCTCCTCTCATGCGTCACTTCACTTGCCAGTTCAAACGTCTGAAATAATCAGAGTACTTAATATGGGCATCCCCCCCAACACACCAAAGGGGGAATGCCCTTTTTTATAAACACATTCAATAAAACAGAAAAGCATGAAAGTCAAGGTTGTGAACAATTCAGGAAACGAAATGCCAAGGTACGCCACTGCTGGAGCTGCTGGAATGGACCTCAGAGCAGACCTGAAGGATGATGTCGTACTGAAACCTATGGAGAGAAAGCTCATCCCAACAGGACTCAGAATAGAACTGCCTGTAGGTTTCGAGGCTCAGATACGCCCAAGGTCGGGTCTGGCACTGAAACACGGCATAACCGTACTGAACACACCTGGAACAATAGATGCGGACTACAGAGGCGAGATAGGAGTTATACTCATCAACCTTGGAGATGAAGAATTTACCATCAAGAATGGCGAGAGAATTTGCCAGATGGTAATAGCCAGGCACGAAACAGCAGAAATCGTTGAAGTGGAAGAACTTGGAACAACTGATAGAGGAGAAGGGGGATTCGGACATACAGGCACTGGAGAAATAAAAGGATGAAAAGAGCATTGGCAATACTGACCGCCATAGTAATGGGAACCCATATTTCCATAAAGGCGGTATGTGCAGAAATGGCTGGAAATGACACGATTGTCAGATGGGAAGAGATATCAAAGGCAAAAGAGCTAATCGGCAAGGAAATGAGAGATTCGGCACTCAGGGAAGAGGCGAGAAGAGCAAACCGAGGGGAAACGACATTGGCTGACCGAGTGACTGACTACTACATAGAGGGATTGAAATATAAAGAGCAGTGGACTATTGACAAAAACGGGATAACCGAAATAAACAAGGCTTTAGAGAGTTTTAACCACTCTTTAGAACTGCAGGACTCGAACAACATACCATACCCTGAAACATACGCTGCATGTTTCTACCAAATGGCTGACATATACATTTCGTTGAGAAAGGCTAACGAGGCATTCTACTGCGCAGACAGGGCGCATAGGTACAGTCCGGACAACGAACAGTATGCAACGACATTGGCATGGCTATATTCGCACGGCAACACGGTTGCATTGAAAGAGAAAGCAATAAAGATATACGAAAGTCTGTCCAAGAAATATTCGAAAAACGGCCTTTACCATCTGGACTTAGTGCGACTTTATTCAGAAGTAGGGAAACCAGCAAAGGCACTGAAAGAGATAAAGACATACGAGAAAGAGAACGAGGAATCAATGATGACCCTCACATATAAGATAAACATACTGTTCGGTGAGGGCAAGTTGAAGCAGGCGATGAAAGAGGTTGACGATTTCGTGGAAAGAAATCACATGGAGAGGGAAAATGCACTTATACTGAAAGAAAGACTCGCTGGTGCAGCAGGCAACAGAGAGAAGAGAAAGGAGATACTGGAATTACTGACAGCAGAGAATCCATACAATGTTGATGCACTGATGGACATGGCAGACTATTACAAGGAGGAGGACAACTACGATGCGGTAGAGGAATACACAAAAAAAGCCATAGTGACAGGAAAACTCAATATGGAGGCAATGGAAATGAACGAAAGATTGACCCCTCTCATAATCAACAAACTCGAAAAGGGCGATACTACAGGAGCATATTCGTTGCTGGACACTATACAGAGCATCTACAGAAACGACCTGAACGTAGCATTATATTCATACAACGTTGTCAAGCAGTTGAAAGACACAACGAAAATGATAAAAGCACTGGAAACGATATCCAATGTGCAAGACAACGCAGGCACAGAAGACGACCAGTACAAACGCGAACTGCTATCGCTATACATAGCTTGCCAGATGAGCGACAGCGCAATAGCATTCACCGAGCGACAGAGCAAGACATTCAACGATGACGAGATGTGGAAATACTTCTCCATACTCGCATTATCAACTGACACTGCTCATCCCGAACGTATCATAAACAAGGCGCATGAGTTATTGCCAAAGATGAAGAACAAGATTGCAAAGAGCGAAATCTTCGGAATGCTCGGAGTGGCATATTCAATGCAAAAGAAACATACAGAACTGAAGGAGGCATACGACAGCGCATTGGTATATAACCCTGAAAATGCACTTGCTTTGAACAATTACGCATACGAACTTGCCACAGCTGACGGGACAAGCACCGAAGACCTTGCACGGGCAGAAAGTATGGCAGCAAAGGCAATGAGAATAGACACAAAAGCAGCATATATAATTGACACTTACGCATGGATATTACACCTCAGAGGTGAAGATTTCGCTGCACGCATGTATGCCGACAAATTGGAAAAAGCAGCTCAGAGTTCGAATACAGAGATTTCGATGGACGAAATGTATCACATATACGTGATTTACAAAGCCACAGGAAGCGACAAGGCAGAAAAGTGGCTTGAAATGATGAAAAAAGAATATGAAAAGGCACCAGAAAAAGTGACAGACAAAGAGATAATAGAACTATTGAAATGAAAAAGACATTCTGTTTTATAATAATTGCGACAATATTCGCATCGTGTTCGTTGCAAAAGAGAAACACGAAAGCAATTGTTCCAATAAATGATTCGGTCAACATTTCGGCAATTGACGTCATCACACGGTCGTTAAGCACCGAGCCGAAGATAGAGACAATGAACATGTCGAAATTCGACATGAGAGTGCAGTTGGGCGAAGCGAGATACACCCTGCATGGAGCCATGACCATGATGAAAGACTCGATAGTATCGGTCAAACTACAGCCAATGATAGGAATAGAAGTAATCAGACTCGAATTTTTCAAAGACAGGTTCGTGGTATATGACAAGATGAACCACACATACAGCGAATCGCCTTACGAAACTCTGCTCTATGAGCTCGGAATGGATATAAATTTCCAAACCATACAATCGATAGTCACACACTCATGGAACATGACAGATTTAGAAAAGACGGATTCAACATTCATATCACAGAAATATCATTTCGAGACAAAGACAGACTCGACATACATATTGCTTGGCAACGTGAATGTGAACAACTACGTGACATACGCAGAAGTTAAAAAAAGCAATTTCGAAATCAAGACACTTGGATTTGCAAGAAAGAGCAACCTCATACATTACGTAGATTACAGTAACAACAAAATGGTAAAGAAAATACTATTTCCACACAATATGATTATAGACCTTGACCACAAGAATTTCTATTTCAACGCAAACATAACAGTGGAAAAAGTTGTGTTCAACGAAGAGATACCAACATCAACTATAAACACAGAGAAATACACAAGGGTGCCACTCAGCACATATTTTAAATTATGAAAATAAAAACCATTGCCATATTGCTGATGATCACACTGGCTGCTGCGGGATGCTACGGTCAGACCAGAAACCAGTTGGAAAAGAAGAAAAAAAAGCTCAACAGCGAAATGCAGACAACTCAAAAGATGATCAAGCAGACTGAGAAATCGAGGAAAGGTGCGGAAAACAAACTTCTGCTCACGAAGCAAAGCATCAGGCAGGGACAGGAATACATCAACCTCTTGAATTCAGAGATAACCGTACTGGACAAAGACATAGACTCTATTAAGACTGTCAAGGATGACTATACCAATAAACTGGAACAACTGAGACGGGAATACGCTGTGAACATCAAGATGCTGTACCGACAATCGAAAAGAAACTCGATGACTGAAATAATGTACATTATCTCGGCTGACAACCTCACCCAGGGAATCAGAAGGTTCAGATACCTGCAGCAACTGTCGGCAAGGAGAAAGGCAAAAGCCGTTGAGATAGGAGCCATTACCGATTCGCTCGTTTCGCAAGAAACACAACTCACTGAAAACAGGCTGATGAAAGAGCAGGCAATGAGCGAAAGAGAAGAACAGCAGAGAAGACTCGAAGCGCAACAAATAAGCCAGAACAAACAACTCAACTCGCTCAAAAAGAAAGAAAGCGAACTGAAGAAAAAACAGAAACAGCAACAAGCACAAATCAACAAACTAAACCAAAAGATTCAGGCTGCCATAGAAGCCGAAATAGCTGCACAGAAGAAAAAACAGGAAGAAGAAGCCAAGAAAGCTGGCAACAAGGCCACTACCCCATCATCAGGCAACAATTCATACGCACTGAGCAAAGAGGAAAAACTGATAGCCGGGAATTTCGAAGCGAACCGCGGAAAGCTGCCAAGACCAGTCGAGAGAGGCAACATCACGGGACATTTTGGAGTTCACCCTCACCCCTATCTGGATCAAGTCAGCGTAAACAACAAGGGAATATACATCCAGTCGCCATCAGGAACAGAGGCAAGAGCAGTGTTCGAAGGAGTGGTGACAAGTGTTTTCATGTTGCAGGGTGCAAACCAGTCAATCATCATCCGACATGGAAACTACTCCACAGTATATAACAACTTGTCAAGCGTTTATGTGAAAAAAGGCGACAAGGTGACAGCAAGACAGAAAATAGGAAAAATATTCACTGACACAGAGAACGGCAACAAGACAGAGTTATACTTCCTGATATATAAAGACAGACAATGCCTAAATCCAGAAGCATGGCTTGCAAGATAATTAAACAAACAAAATACAAACTATGGAAAGAGTAAAAGTATTGATAATCGGTTCAGGACCTGCAGGATACACTGCAGCAATTTACGCAGCGAGAGCAGGATTGAATCCTGTATTGTATGAAGGAATGTTGTCTGGAGGTCAACTGACACAGACTACCATGATAGAAAACTTCCCTGGATATCCACAAGGAGTAGATGCCACTCAGATGATGGGAGAGATAAGAGAACAAGCAGAGAGATTCGGTACGGATGTGAGATTCGGTGTTGTCACGAAAGTTGATTTCTCGGCATCTCCAAAAAAAATCTGGATAGACGAAGAAACTGAACTGGAAGCAGATACTGTGATTATCGCAACAGGAGCATCAGCTAAATACTTAGGACTGCCTGACGAACAGAAATATATGGGCGAAGGAGTGTCAGCCTGCGCAACATGCGATGGATTCTTCTACAGAAAAAAAGACGTTGCAGTAGTAGGCGGTGGCGACACTGCATGCGAAGAAGCAAGTTACCTTGCCGGTCTCTGCAACAAAGTATATCTTATCGTCAGGAAACCATTCCTCAGAGCATCTAAAGTAATGCAAGAGAGAGTGATGAGCAATCCGAAGATTGAAGTGCTGTTCGAACACAACACACTCGGTCTCTATGGTGAAAAAGGTGTTGAAGGAGCAAAACTGGTTTATCGCAAAGGCGAAGCAGACGAAAAGATAGTTGATATCAAAATTGACGGATTCTTCCTCGCAATCGGACATCATCCAAACAGCGATGTATTCAGAGAGTACGTCAAATGCAACGAAGAAGGCTATATAATCACTGACGGGGCAAGACCAACAACTAATGTACCAGGAGTATTTGCAGCCGGAGATGTTGCAGACCCATTATACAGACAGGCTATTTGTGCAGCAGCATCAGGCTGCAAGGCTGCTATGGAGGCTGAAAAATTCTTGAAAAACTGACTGTAAATGTTTACCCATCTGCACGTACATACGCAATATTCGATTTTGGACGGAATGTCTAAAATAGGTGATCTTGTGACAAAATGCCGCAAGAACGGAATGAATGCGCTTGCACTGACAGATCATGGAAACATGTTCGGCATCAAGGAGTTCTATGACATCTGCAACAAGATAAACGATGGACTCAAACCTGGAGACGAAGGATATTTCAAACCAATATTCGGAGTTGAGGCATACTGTGCACGACGGAAGCTGACAGACCAGGACAAGAACTACAAGGTCATCAACCCAATAAACGGCAGAGAGAGAATTGTCGATGCTTCGGGCTACCACCTTATATTACTGGCTAAAAACGAGATAGGATACAAAAATCTCTGCCACATGGTGTCAGTATCGTGGGTAGAGGGAAACTACTACCATCCGAGAATTGACAAGGAAATACTAAAATCGCACAGCGAAGGATTGATAGTATGCTCGGCATGTCTCGGTGGCGAAGTGGCACAACTCATTATGGCTAAAGAGCTGGAAAAGGCAAAAGAGACCATAATGTGGTTCAAGGAAATTTTCGGAGATGATTACTATCTCGAAATACAGAGACACAAAACCGACAAACTGAGAGCTGACCAAAGCACGTACCAAAAGCAGAAAATGGTCAACGAGGTCATATTCCAGCTGGCAGAAGAGACCAACACAAAAGTCATTGCCACGAACGATGTGCATTTCACAGACGAAGAAAACGGAGATGCACACGAACTGCTAATCTGCCTCAGTACGGGAAAAGACCTTGACGATCCTACGCGAATGTGCTACACAAAACAGGAGTGGCTGAAGACACCTGAAGAGATGGGCGAGTTATTCAGCGACCACCCTGAAGTGCTGGAGAACACACAGGAAATTGCTGACAAGATTGAGGTTTATAAACTATCGAAAGACCCTATAATGCCATTGTTTGACATTCCTAAAGAGTTCGGAACAGAAGAAGAATACAAAGAGAGAATAACCGAACAGGAACTTTTTGATGAATTCACCCGCAACGAGAAAGGGGAAGTCGTCATGAGCGATGAGGATGCCAACAAAAAAATAAAAAAACTCGGAGGCTACAACAGACTGTACAGAATCAAGCTCGAAGCAGACTATCTAAAGAAACTCACAATCGACGGAGCGAAGAAAAGATATGGCGACCCTATACCAGACGACATAATGGAAACGCTGATTTTCGAACTGCATATCATGAAGACCATGGGATTTCCCGGCTACTTCCTGATAGTGCAGGACTTCATCAGTGCAGCAAGAGCTATGGGAGTCTCGGTAGGTCCCGGGCGAGGGTCAGCAGCAGGTTCGACAGTAGCATACTGTTTGGGAATAACGCAGATAGACCCATTGAAATATGACCTCCTTTTCGAAAGATTCTTAAATCCAGACCGCATATCATTGCCTGATATCGATATTGACTTCGATGACGACGGTCGAGGAGAAGTATTGAAATGGGTGACAAATAAATACGGAGCTGAAAAGGTGGCACACATCATCACCTACGGCACAATGGCGACGAAATCGTCAATAAAAGACGTAGGCAGAACGCTCAAAGTGCCATTGGCAGACGTAAACGCCATCACAAAACTCATTCCTGACAAATTCGGTGACGACAAAGCCGACAAGAAGACCGGCAAGATTCCAAAGGTAAACATAGCAACATGTCTGAAATATGTGCCTGAACTTCAGGATGCTATACGTTTAAGCGACCAGATGTCGGATGTATTCAAATTTGCAAGACAACTGGAAGGCACTGTACGACAGACAGGAATACATGCATGTGGTGTTATTATCGGAGCTGATGACCTCAAGAAATTCGCTCCACTCAGTACAGCCAAAGACAAGATAACCAAGGAAGAACTCTTAGTCACTCAGTTCGAAGGGTCACAGATAGAAGATGTAGGACTCATCAAGATGGACTTCCTGGGACTCAAGACATTGTCGATAATCAAAGAGACAATCAAAAACATAAAATTGTCCAGAAACGAAGATGTCAACATTGACACAATACCAATAGACGATCCTCTGACATATAAACTATATCAGGAAGGAAATACTGTAGCCACATTCCAGTTCGAGTCGCCAGGAATGAGAAAATACCTGAGGGAATTGAAACCGACAGTATTCGAAGACCTTATCGCTATGAATGCGTTATACAGACCAGGACCAATGGATTACATTCCAGATTTCATAGCAAGGAAACTTGGACGCAAACCCATTACGTATGATATAGACTGCATGGAAAAATACCTGAAAGACACATACGGAATCACCGTCTATCAGGAGCAGGTCATGTTGCTGTCAAGACAGCTGGCAAGTTTCACACGAGGAGAGAGCGACACGTTGCGAAAAGCAATGGGTAAAAAACAGAAAGACAAACTGGATCATCTGAAACCAAAATTCATAAAGCAAGGTGAAGAAAATGGTCATGACCCAAAAGTATTGGAAAAAATCTGGGCAGACTGGGAGAAATTTGCATCATACGCTTTCAACAAATCACACGCAACATGCTACTCGTGGGTGGCATACCAGACTGCATACCTGAAAGCCCACTACCCTGCCGAATTCATGGCAGCAAATATGGCAAGGAACATTGGCAACTCGGTTGACATTGAGAAGCTGATGAGTGAATGCAAAAACATGAGGATAACAGTCAAAGGACCAGACATCAACGAATCGCAGGCATCTTTTGCAGTTAACGACAAAGGCGAGATACGTTACGGAATGGCAGCAGTGAAAGGTGTCGGTTCTGCAGCAGTTGAACACATTATTAAAGTTAGGGAAGAAAGCGGACCGTTCACATCAATATACGACTTTGCTGAAAGAATAAATTTCAGTACCTGCAACAGGAAATCATTGGAATTCTTAGTCTGGTCAGGTGCTTTCGACTGCTTCAAGAAAGAGCTCAGCAGAGAACAATTCTTTGAACTAAACGACAAAGGTGAGATTACATTAGATGCCCTTATTAAATACGGAACAAGATTTAAGTCCAGTAAAGATTCAATGGAAAACTCGTTGTTCGGAGCGTTGGATATATTGCCTGAAATTGACAAACCAACATTGTCGAAGGTTGAGAAGATGTCGCAACTTGAGATTCTGAACAAAGAAAAAGAGACAATATGCATGTACCTGTCAGCTCATCCACTCGACCAATACAGAACAGACATCATGTATGGTTGCACCACGGATGTCATAGATGCAGAAGAAAAAATCGCTGAAGGAGAAGGTGTTTTCACAGTAGGAGGCATAATAACCAGCGCCGAAAAGCGATTCAGCAAAACCAACAAACCATACGGTATATTCACTCTGGAAGACTATTCAGGACAACATACATTCAGAATATTCGGGAAACGCTATTTAGACTATGCCAATTATCTGCAGCCAAACCTTTATGTACACATGACATGCGCAATCCAAAAAAAAGGAGCAGATTTCAAATGGAGCCAACCAACTGACGAATTGGAAATGGTGGTCAGAAGCATAATGACTTTAGATGAGGCGCACAAAGACCTGATAAAGGACGTAACAATAACGGTTGATATCAACAAAATCGATCTAATTACAAAAGATCTAATATCTCTCATTGAAAGCCACAAAGGAGAAACAGAACTCAGAATATGTATCATTGACCACGAACTGAGAGCAAGAATCATGACAAGAAGCAAAGCATATAAGGTTGATGCATCTTCAAATGATTTAATTGAAGCATTGGAAACAATGATGAGAGATGGATTTATACAATTGAGTATCAACGGAAAGACAAGAATATATGTAAACGAAGAAAAAGATGATACAGAAGAAGAAGAAACTTTAGAGACAGACGATTAACAACATTGTTGAAATAAATAATAGCAAATAACTTGCACACGAGAAAAAAAATGCTTAATTTTGCACGCTAAAAAATCATAATAATTATGTTACAGATTACAGACACAAACTGCAAAGAAGTACTCAGCAGTAATGAGTACGTTGTATTGGATTTCGGAGCAGCATGGTGTGGACCATGCCGTTCGTTGGCACCAGTAATTGAGAAATTGGCAAAAGAGTTTGAAGGCAAAGTAGTTATTGGCAAAGTTGATATAGAAGAAAGTCCTGAAACCACTGACGAATTCGGAATACGCAATGTACCTACTATCCAGTTTATTCACAATGGAGAAGCTATGCCAGAACTGAAAGTAGTGGGAGCAGTGCCAGAATCAAAAATACGTGCATCGATTGAGAAATTGATGGCATAAATGGAGCTGATTCGAAATTTTTGCATAATAGCACATATAGACCATGGTAAAAGTACCTTGGCCGACAGGTTGTTGGAATATACCAATACCATCGAGGCAAGAGATTTGCAGGCGCAGGTTCTGGATGATATGGAACTCGAGAGAGAGAGAGGCATCACCATCAAGAGCCATGCCATACAAATGAAATATACCAAAGATGGCAAAGAATACACATTGAACCTGATTGACACTCCAGGTCACGTTGACTTCTCGTATGAAGTGTCAAGGTCTATAGCGGCATGTGAAGGTGCCTTGCTGATTGTTGATGCCACACAAGGCATACAAGCACAGACTATTTCAAACCTATATATGGCTATAGACCATGACCTTGAGATAATACCAGTCATCAACAAAATCGACATGGATAGTGCCATGCCCGACGAAGTAGAAGACCAGATAGTTGATCTCATCGGATGCAATAGAGAAGATATCATCAGAGCGAGCGGCAAGACAGGTGAAGGTGTTCAGCAAATCTTAGATGCGATTGTTGAAAAGGTGCCTGCACCAAAAGGAGACCCTGAAGCGCCACTTCAATGTATGATATTCGACTCTGTTTTCAACTCATTTCGAGGTATAATAGCCTACTTCAAGGTCGTAAACGGAAAGATGCACACAGGCGATTTGGTCAAATTCGTCAATACTGGGAAAGAGTATGAAGCAAACGAAATTGGTGTGCTGAAACTTGATTTCCAACCAGAGAAGGAGATTGCAGCTGGTAACGTCGGTTATATAATCTCTGGCATAAAAACATCTAAAGAAGTCAAGGTCGGTGACACTATAACTCATGTCGCAAGACCATGCGACAAAGCAATATCAGGCTTCGAAGAAGTCAAACCAATGGTATTCGCAGGTGTATATCCTATCGAGACTGAAGATTTCGAAAACCTCAGGACATCATTGGAAAAGTTGCAATTGAATGACGCTTCGCTCACATTTGAACCAGAGTCTTCAGCTGCATTGGGATTTGGATTCAGGTGCGGATTTCTCGGAATGCTTCACATGGAAATCGTACAAGAAAGGTTGGACCGGGAATTTGACATGAACGTTATAACGACTGTACCCAACGTATCTTACAAAGTATATACTACGAAAGGAGAAGAACTGGAAGTACATAATCCATCTGGTTTACCTGACCAATCTGAGATAGAGCACATTGAAGAACCATACATCAGAGCGTCAATAATTACGCAGAGTACCTACATAGGTCCAATAATGACATTGTGTCTGGACAAAAGGGGTGAATTGGTAAAGCAGGAATATGTATCTGGGAACAGAATGGAACTGACGTTCGATATGCCATTGGGCGAGATAGTCTTTGATTTCTACGACAAACTCAAAAGTATTTCAAAAGGTTATGCTTCATTCGATTACCACATGAATGGATACAAACCTTCGAAATTAGTAAAATTGGATATATTGCTGAACGGCGAAGGAGTCGATGCATTGTCGTCACTGATACATTTTGACAACGCATACGCATTGGGTAGAAGAATGTGCGAAAAGTTATCTGAACTCATACCAAGACAGCAGTTCGACATTGCAATACAAGCTGCAATTGGTGCGAAGATAATAGCGAGAGAAACCGTCAAGCAGGTTCGCAAAGATGTTACAGCAAAATGCTATGGTGGCGACATATCGCGAAAGAGAAAACTTCTCGAAAAACAGAAACGCGGGAAGAAGAGAATGAAACAGATTGGAAATGTTGAAGTACCACAGAAAGCATTCCTCGCTGTTTTGAAGTTAGATTAAAAAAAACAAAAATTATTATTATATGGAAGAATTAGTTCACAGTGCATGGTCAATGATTCCATTTGCGATCATGTTGCTGATGATTGCTGTAGCACCACTCGTAGCAGAAAAATGGTGGGAAAGCAACATCAACAAACTCATTGTGTCTCTCGTTTTGGGCATACCGGTAGCAGTATGTCTGATTATGGGAGGCATGGGACATAACTTCGAACACCAGATGTTGTTCGATTACGTTCCTTTCATCATCCTATTGTTGTCTCTATTCGTAGTCACAGGAGGTATCAATCTGAGCGGAGACATAAAGGCAACACCAGGCGTCAACACATTGTTCCTCGGTTTAGGCTTCATACTCGCCTCACTCATGGGAACAACAGGAGCCGCAATGCTGCTCATTCGCCCAGTATTGACTACCAACCAACAGAGGGAACACAAATTGCACACTGTATTATTTTTCATTGCATTGGTAGCAAATTGTGGTGGATTGATGACACCACTCGGAGACCCTCCGTTGTTCATGCTGTTCCTCCGTGGTGTATCATTCACATGGTTCATGGGCATGTGGGCACAATGGCTCTTCACAGGAGCGTTGCTTCTCTTTATTTATTACATCGTTGACAAACACGAATATAAGAAAGAGGATCAAGAAGCTTTAGCACGTGATGCGGCAGAAGTGACTCCTATCAAAGTTAAAGGCAACATCAACTTTATTTATCTGATAGGCATTGTATTGTCAGTAGCACTAATCAATGAGGGATTCATTCCTGAGATGGGAAATGCTGATGCACCTGTCTATATCAAGTATCTCAGAGAAATAGCATTGTTGATCATAACTGCATTGTCGTATTTCACAACGAAGAAAGAGATTCGTTTCGAAGCAAACAAATTCACTTGGGCACCAATAGTTGAAGTTGCAGTATTATTCCTTGGAATATTCGCCACCATGACACCAGCATTGGCTTATCTTAGTGCACATGCTGGAGAACTCGGACTTGATTCACCATCCAAATTCTACTATGTTACAGGTCTGTTGAGTTCGTTCCTTGACAATACACCAACTGCTGTAGCATTCTACGAGGTAGGTTCAGGATTGCCAACAGAGACACTCACTGCAATGGACACTACCATGCTGAATATGGTCAACGGAGCATTCCCACAAGTATTGTTGCAAGCTATCTCAATTGGTGCAGTATTCTTCGGAGCCATGACATATATTGGCAACGGACCTAACTTCATGGTTAAATCGATTGCAGAAGAAAACGGCATCAAAATGCCATCATTCTTTGCTTATATGTACAAATTCTCTCTCGTAGTATTGTTGCCAATCTATATACTTGTGCAATTAGTATTCATATGGTTGCCAACCATACTGTAATAGGATAAAATAAAACAACATAAATTTAATATATATAATTATGAAATACATAATCCATGTTTTTAAGAATTACTGCACTTTCAAAGGACGTGCAGGGAAAAAAGAATTCTGGTTGTTCATATTATTCAATGCAATAATATTGAGTTTATTGATTTTCGTTGATTCAAAAATATTTTCAGACGTAAAGTCTGGTATGTTCGGAATTGTCGTAGAATCATTAGGTTCAGGATTCGGACTTCCATATTTATTGCATTGGTATGAAATGCATCCAGAAGTAACTCCAGGATATGGTCCGTTGGCAATAATATACGTATTAGGAACTTTACTGCCAAATATTGCTTTGACAGTAAGAAGGCTGCACGACATAGAACTCAGTGGTTGGTTAATATTGCCAACAATCATACCAGTAATCGGATGGATATGGTGGTTCGTTATCGGTTTGTTCAAAGGCAATACGACAGAAAACAATTATGGAGATGTTCCCACATTATAATTGAATAAAACACACATAATCAAAGATTAGGCTTTCAAACAAGAGAGCCTAATCTTTTTTGCATGGAGGAATAGAGATGAAGCAAAAAATAAAGCCATTTGTGTTGCCGATAGCAATAGTAGTTGGATTTCTGACACACCAATGGTGCGATATGATGTCTTTTCTGATGCCATACGTTATATTTTCAATACTGATGTTCTGTTTCTGCTCTGTAGATATTCGGAGCATGAAGCCAGGATGGATGGATCTATGCTTAGCTACATTCCAGATAGCAGGCAGTCTTGGTGGATATTACCTTACAAAAGCCATTTGCGGGAATGAAATAGTGGCAGAAGGAATATTGATATGTATTCTATGTCCAGTAGCATCATCAACAGCTGTCGTAGCCTGTATGATAGGTGCAAACAGAGAAATTGTCACAACGTATACAATGATTGGAAACCTGATGGTAGCTTTCGTCGCGCCAATCATATTTTCATTCATAGGAGTCCAGCAAACTATGCCTTTTATCGATTCCTTTTTAATAATACTCAAACGAGTTGCCACAGTACTTGCTGTACCATTCTTTATCTGTTGGATAATGCAGATAAAAATACCAAAGGCATGCAAAAAGATTGCGAAATACAACGAAGTGTCATTCTATCTGTGGGCAATCGCACTGCTTATCACGCTCGGACAGACAATACATTACATCATCATAAAGGGCGATGGACATTGGGACGACATAGGAATACTTGCAATTATGGCATTTGTGATATGCGTAGTTCACTTTGGGTTCGGAAAATGGCTCGGCAGCAAATTCGGTGACACTATGGCTGGAGGACAATTGCTCGGTCAGAAAAACTCATCAATGGGAATTTGGATGAGCAACATGTATCTCAACCCTTTGGCTTCGTGCATCCTTGCATTCTACAGCATAATGGCAAATTCATTCAACAGTTGGCAAATATGGTACTACAACAGAGATAAAAAATGAGAATAATTTTCTGACAAAAAGTTTGCAACATTCAAGAAAAAGTCATAACTTTGCAGCCAAAACATAAAAGGAAAATATGAATAGGACATTATTGGCAATTGGACTTTTTATCGTCCTCGGATTCAGTGTTGTATCATGCAACAAAAACGAAAATAAATGTTGGTTACTGAAAGCAAAACGAGGAGGGGCAACTATAGAATATTATTTATTTGCATCTCAAAATCAGTTGGACGCCAAGGTTTTGGAGTTGAAAAGCAAAGGATATGTAGTGACTTTCAAACAAAATAGTTCATATAAGACAGATAAAGATTGCAATTCAAACAACGAAAATTTGTGGGAAGATTTCAATAGTATAATAAACAGCAAATAAAGCACATAACATGGATGCAGTTGAAAGATTTTTAGAATACACCAAATGGTGGACAACTTCGGACGAAGAGAGCGGGGTCACTCCATCTACAGCAAGGCAAATGGATTTTGCCTATAAACTGAAAGAAGATCTGGAAAAATCTGGATTCCAAGAGATAGAGCTTGACGAATTAGGATATTTATACGCTACACTTCCTGCAAATACGGCAGAGAAGCTACCTACCATAGGCTTCATTGCCCACATGGATACATCGCCAGATATGTCGGGTGAAAATGTCAAGCCAAGAATCGTCAGAAATTACGATGGGAAAGACATAGTCCTCAATGCTGAACAGAATATAGTTCTCAGCACTGTGCAATTTCCTGAAATATTGCAATACAAAGGTCAAGACATAATTGTCACAGATGGCACTACCCTGCTTGGGGCTGATGACAAGGCTGGAATTGTTGAGATAATCAGCGCATGTGAGTATCTTATGGCTCATCCTGAAATCAAGCATGGTAAAATACGTGTAGGTTTCAATCCCGACGAAGAAATAGGCATGGGTGCCCACAAATTCGATGTCAAGAAGTTCGGATGCGACTGGGCATATACAATGGATGGAGGCGAGATTGGCGAACTGGAATACGAGAATTTCAATGCAGCATCAGCCAAATTGAAATTCAAAGGATTAAACGTACACCCTGGTTCGGCAAAAGGCAAGATGAGAAATGCCATCAGAATGGCACAGGAATTTATTACCATGGTACCAGCAGAATTACCAGAGAACACCGAAGGATATGATGGTTTCTATCACGTAGTGGCTTCTTCAGGAACAGTCGAAGAAGCATCACTCTCATGGATAATCAGAGACCATGACAAAGCAAAATTCGAAGAAAGAAAACGCGTCATGGAAAGAACAGCACGCTGGATGAACGAAAAATACGGTGAAGGAGCAGTTGAAATAGAATTGAAAGACCAGTATTACAACATGCGTGAGATGGTTGAGCCTGAAATTCACATCATCGACAGAGCATTCAAGGCTATGGAAGAAGCTGGAGTCAAACCGAAAGTATCACCTATCAGAGGAGGAACCGACGGTGCTCAACTGTCATTCAAAGGATTATTATGTCCGAATATTTTTGCTGGAGGACATAATTTTCACGGAAGATATGAATATCTGCCAATCAATTCAATGATGAAAGCAATTGAAGTAATAGTAAATATAGTAAAAAATAATTAATAGCAAGCATTATGGAATTAAAAACAACTCCATTCACCGAGACACACATTGCTCTCGGAGCAAAAATGGCAGAGTTTGCAGGTTACAACATGCCTATCAACTATGCAAACGGTATCAATCACGAACACTTGACTGTAGTTAATGGTGTAGGTGTTTTTGACGTATCGCACATGGGCGAATTCATGGTAGAGGGAGCAAAAGCAAAACAGTTCCTCGGACGTGTATGTTCAAACACATTGAACCTCATCGACGGACAGGCTCAGTACAATTGTTTCCCTAACGGACAGGGAGGTATAGTAGATGACCTCATCGTTTATCACTACAATGACGAGAAATATCTGCTCGTAGTCAATGCTGCCAACATTGATAAAGACTGGGCATGGGTCAACAAAAACAACGAAGAAGGAGTTAAACTGACTAATATTTCTGACAATGTAGCACAGCTCGCCGTTCAAGGTCCTAAAGCAATACTCGCACTGCAGAAATTGACAGACGTTAAACTCGAAGACATCAAATATTACCACTTCGCTGTAGGTACATTTGCAGGTTGCGAAAATGTAATCATTTCTGCTACAGGTTATACCGGAGCAGGTGGTTTCGAACTCTATTTCGACCCTAAATATGGCAAGAAGATTTGGGACGAAGTATTCGCAGCAGGCGAAGAGTTTGGCATTGAACCAATAGGTCTTGGTGCACGAGACACTTTGCGTCTTGAGATGGGATTCTGCCTGTATGGTCATGAAATCAATGACACCACTTCGCCTATCGAAGCCGGCTTGGGATGGATTACAAAACCTGCAGAAGGAAAGAACCTCATTGATGGCGAACTCTATATACGTCAAAGGGCAGAAGGCGTTACACGCAAGCTTGTAGCATTTGAACTTCAGGAGCGTGCCATTCCACGTAAGGACTATGAGTTGACAGACGGAGAAGGGAATGTAATTGGAATGGTTACATCAGGATGTATGTCGCCATGCCGCGGAATAGGTGTAGGTATGGGTTATGTCAAGAAAGAATTCTCGAAGACAGACACCAAGATTGCAGTGAAAATCAGGAACAAAGAGGTTCCAGCATTGGTGGTTAAATTACCTTTCAGACATTAATTTGAAACGTAAGGCTTATTACTGTCCGCACCACAAAAAGTGGTGCGGATTTTTTATTACTTTTTTGTTTGTATGTCATTTTTTTTTTGTAACTTTGCAGCGTTAACGCAAACTGCACCGAAAAGACAGTTCCAAAAAGAAAAATTATTATAAAAAAATGAATATCAGAGAGAAAATAAAAGAATGGAAATGGACAAATGGCAAAGACTCTAATGGAAAGAAGATGTATTCCATGTGGCAATTGTGCCTGTGGTTGCTTTTTTTGGTCGTTGCCACCTATTCATTAAGCTTTGCAAGGAACTATTACATAGCAAAACAGCAAGCATTATTAGATGCCAAGACAAAAGCTGATTTGAATCTACAAATAGCGAGTGGCATTATTGACAAACACCTGTCGCAGGTGAAAATTTCTTGTGACAACTTGGCATCCACATTTTTGGAAGCCAAGGATGTCATTGATGAAAATGGAAATAAATATAAAAAATTCGTATATCACAATCATCCTGGAGCAAGAGAATCAAAAAGTGAAATATTCGCCGGTTTGGAATTATTCACGAAAGCAAATCCACACTTGTGGGGAGCTGCAATAGCCTTTGAGACTGATTTTTACCAAGATACTTGTCCAAATGGATTATGCGCATTCGTAAGGCACTCCTCGAAAGATGTATATGAACATGTTGACATTTCTGCGATGGGCGATAAATTCAGAGAGAAGGAATGGTATGGAGGTACCAAAATGCTCGGAAGGCCCCAATGGACTAAACCATATTTAGATGTTATCGGGGAGTTGATAGTGAGTTATTGTATCCCTATTTACGATGAAAACGATAAATTCTTGGGAATAGTAGATGTTGATTATCAATTGAGTCGGTTTAACAACGAACTTACCCAGGAAGTCCACCCATACGAAAATAGCGAATTGATGTTACTGACATCCAATCAGTTTATTGTCCATCCTAACAGAAACTATATCAAAGACAAGCAGACATCAATCGATGATTTGAAAAAGGATTGCGAGACAGACAATAAGAGAGTCTATTTCGAGACGATAGATTCAAATATGATGACAGTAGCTTTAGTTTGTTCAAATGATGATATTTTCAAGAACGTAAATGAAATCACATCGAAAATCAGGATATATGGTTCCATAGGTCTCATCATCACCCTGATATTGCTTTTCCTGACAATTGTCGAGATAAAGAAAGTCACTGAGAGCAGGGCGAATATTGAAAGCGAGCTGACAGTTGCATCCAACATCCAGATGGATATGTTGCCAAAAATGTTTCCAGCATTTCCTGACAGGAAAGACATAAATGTCTATGCTGCCTTGAAACCAGCCAAAAGTGTCGGAGGTGACCTTTATGACTTCATTATCAGAAAAGACCCACAGACAGGAAAAGAATCATTCTGCTTTATAGTAGGTGATGTATCTGGCAAAGGTGTACCAGCAGCATTGTTGATGGCAATGGTTTGCAGTCTGTTCAGGGATATAGCACGTAAAAAACAAAAAGCATCAGAAATTGTGTCAGACATCAACAACTGCATTAGCGACAGAAACGAACATGATATGTTCTGCACACTTGCCGTAGGTGTCATTGATTTGGAAACAGGCAAATTGGAATATTGCAATGCTGGTCACAATCAACCAATAATAGCAAAAGGAAATAAGGCAGAATATGTTGAAATCACGCCTAATTTGCCAGTCGGTGCATTCGGAAATTTCGAATATATAAGCAACGAAATGACAATTAGTCCAGATGAACGACTGTTCATTTACACAGACGGATTAACTGAAGCGGAAGATATAAAGAAGAATGAATATGGAGAATTGGCACCGCTGGAAATAGTTAAGAATCATGCAAATGATACTCCAGAAACAATAATAAACAATGTATTGTCAGGACTTTCTGCATTCGTTGGAAAGGCAGAACAAAGTGATGACATAACGCTGATGTGTATTCAATTAAACAAATGATATAGAGATGGAAATAATTATCAAAGAAATCAAGAATGGCGTAGAAGGTCATTTTGTAGGAAGGTTGGACACAGTTGCTGCAACCAAAGTTGGATCAGAAATGACAAAATTAGGGGAATATGCCGATAAAGAAATCCTATTGGATTTTGCAGAATTGGAATTTATTTCATCAAGCGGATTGAGATTGTTGCTTATGCTTAACAAGCAGGCTAAGGCTAAAAAAGGCAAAGTTATTATTGCTAACGCAAGCGATGAAGTGAAACATGTACTTAAGTTAACAGGATTCATTTCATTATTTGAAATAAGATAAAGGAGGTTGGGTTATGTTTAAACTACCGATAACCAACGACATATCAGAAATGGAACAATTAGAGAAGTTCGTTGATGATATGGCTGAAGCATTCAAATTGGAAGACGATTTTAAATTTCAATTGGGGTTGGCTTTGGATGAAGCGGTTGCCAACGTTGTGATGTATGCATACCCAGAACAGGAAGGAATGCCAATACATATCGAGGCTGATGGCGAACAAGGCAAAAAATTGATTATAAGAATAATTGATGAAGGTATTGAATTTAATCCTCTTGCCGAAGCTCCGGATGTAGATACTGATGCAACAACTGAAGAAAGAGAAATAGGTGGATTAGGTATCTTTTTGGTAAAGGAAAGTATGGACACCGTACAATACGAAAGAGAGAACGGGAAAAATATACTTACAATGACTAAGAATCTGTAAGGACTATATGCATTTTTGGGAAATCATAGCAGTAGGAGAACTCACATGGGGGGCATTGTTTGTATTCGCAGTGATAACAGCAATGACCCTTTTGATGAATCTGACGAAGATGAAAACAGAAGCAGTGTTTCTGTTGGGAGTCATCGCACTGTTTCTGAGTGGTGTGATAAACGAAGAATCAGCATTTGGTGGATTTTCTTCTGAATCTGTATTGATTACCGCTACCTTATTCATCGTAGTGGGAGGATTGACTTATACTGGCGTAATCAACTGGATTGTTAAGAACCTGTTGGGCAAGCCAAAGACATTCAAAAGAGCCATAGCAAGATTGATGTTCCCTGTCGCATTGCTCAGTTCGCTGATAGGAGATACTACTGTGGTGGCAATGTTTATAAATGTGGTCAGAATATGGTCAAAGAAATTAAACCTCACACCATCAAAATTGCTTATTCCATTAAGCTATGCAGCATGTATTGGAGGAGCATGTACATTGATAGGTACACCTACTAACCTTCTTGTTGCCAGCTTTTACACAGAATCGACAGGCAAGACATTGAGCATTTTCACACCAACCATCTGCGGATTGGTATGTCTGATGGTCTGCGTACTATCAACAATAGCATTGAGAAAGTTGCTTCCAACAAGAAAATCGCCAATGGAAGGAATCGACAGTGATGATTTCACAGCTGAACTTACGGTACCTTCCGATTCGCTGATGATAGGCAATGGACTGGATGAAACCGGATATTTCGACAATGGCGATTTGAGAGTTGTCGCAATAAGAAGGTTTGATGACGAGATAGTAACTCCTGTCGAACCTGACGAATTCATTATGGGAGGCGACAGGATGATTGTAACAGGGAAAACTGAAGCAATACTGAATTTCTGCAGAAAGGAGCATTTAGGCAACGAGCATATTGAAGGTATTCTGTTGTCAGAGGGCGACATTGAAAACAAAGGTAAAAGCACGATAATATCAACATTGATTATTCTTGTAATGGTTTTGTTGTCAGCATTTTCGATAGTTCCATTGATGAAATCTTGTGTAATTGCAGCCGTAGCTATGATTTTCTTCAAATGCTGCACACCACGCCAAGCCATGAATTCGATTGAATGGGATGTATTGATTATTTTTGCCTGCTCCGTATGCATAGGAAAAGCCTTGACTGCAACTGGAGTGACAAACATTCTGGCAGACAAACTGATAGCATACAATGGTGGAAGTCCATACATTGCGTTGTTTATATTATGCCTTGTTGCTACCATAGTTACGGAATTTCTGTCTGATACAGCAACAGCAGCAGTGCTGACACCTGTAGCATTGGACATAGCGACAACCATGCATGCCAATCCGCTGACATTCTGTGTTGCAATTATGATAGCATCAGCAGCTAATTTTGCTACTCCTATTGGTGCACATGCACACATGCATGTATTTGTACCTGGAGGATATAAGTTTTCAGATTTTGTAAAAATAGGAATACCAATGAACATAATAATATTGATAACAAATATGATTATTACATGTCTGGTATTCCCGATAGTATAGAGAAATGCGTTATTTCGTGATTTTTGATTATGACGGTGGACAATATTGCGGATGGCAAAGACAGCCAAATGGCGTGACAATCCAATCAGTTATGGAAGAGGCATTCAGTACTATACTGAGAGATGAAATTGCATTGACAGGTGCAGGAAGGACTGATGCTGGTGTTCATGCCAGAAACATGGTGGCTCACTTCGACTTCGATGGTAATTTTGATTGCGGACAACTCACAAGGAGATTGAACAGTCTGTTACCAAAGGACATAGCCATCAAGGAAATAAAACATGTGACAGAAGAAGCCCATGCACGGTTCGATGCAAAAAAAAGGAAATATGAATACCACATACTACGAAAGAAAAACCCTTTCTACAGAGATTACAGTTGTGCAATATACTATCCATTAGACGTTGAAATAATGAACGAAGGGGCAAAACGTCTGCTGGGAAGAAAAGACTTTCATTCCTTTTCGAAAGTTCATACAGATGTAAATAATTATTATTGTGATATATACGAAGCGTTTTGGAAAGAAATTGACGACCAGATGATATTCACTATCGAAGCAAACAGATTTTTAAGAGGAATGGTGAGAGCGATTGTTGGAACACTCGTTGACCTCGGTGCGGGAAGGATAAAACTGGATGATCTGGACAGAATCATTGAATCGCACGACAGATGTTGTGCTGGTCAGTCAATGGACGCTAAAGGATTGTTTTTCGTTGGAGCAAAATATTAAATAAATATATGAAAAAAATATTTTTTGTTTTTATTATTGTTTGTTTGTTTTTGGCAAGTTGCAGCAAAGAGACTACTAATAACAAAGTGATGCAGATTGTCAATAGCGAACAATACACTGTAGAAAACATTCAGCAAATTTCCAAAATTATCAATGGATCAAACGATTTAAGCAAAGATGATGTGTCAAACCTCTACATTGAGGTTGGCAATTTCATCAGAATGTTTGCCGAACATACTGCCGATTCTCTAAACAATTGTCTGAGCAACCCTAATTTAGAGGGAATAGAATTGAACGCTATCAACAGCGAGATTGATAAAATGACTAAGATGTCAAACGAGACAGGTGTTGAATTCTTCAAAAGCGAAGGGTACGTTGTATATGGTATAATGCCTATATTCCTTGCCAACATTTTTCACCCATATCTGACAGACGAGGAATACAGATTTTCAGAGATAGAACAGATGGAATATGAAGAACCTGCAACGTTGGATGCTGCCGTTACAATTTCATACCAGGATATTGCCGACAGATTGTGGATGTGCGACAAACTCATTGCAAATCAAAACTCTACAGAAGAATTGAAAACTAATCTGCAAGCTTATCGCAATACATATATCATCACTTTGATGTATGGGGCAGACAACACTCCTGCGTTCGACTGGCAGACACACAAGATGCAACAGGAAATAAAGGATGCATTGCTAAACTATGTAAAAGACCATCCTAATGCAGAAAGCACGACAACACTTAAAGAATATATTGCAGTCCTGGAACGTAGCAATTACTTTGAAACTCAAGCGACTCGCGCATTCTACTTTAATTATTTAAGAAACAACTGATTATGGCAAACTGGTTTGAATGCAGGGTAAGTTACGACAGTTCATTCAAAGAGAACGAAGACCCTAAAAACGCAAAGAAAAAAGAGATTTATCTGGTTGATGCTCTCTCATTCACTGAGGCAGAAGCAAGAATAATCAAGGAGATAACACCATTCGTTGTTGGCGAACTTGACGTGACGGCAGTCAACAAGAAGAAAATCACTGAAATGGTTTTCAACGATGCCCCTGACGCTGACAAATGGTACAGATGTAAGGTGTTGTATATCACCATTGAGGACGATGTTGAAAAAAAAGTTGCAACAACATATATGGTTCAGGCAGCCGACTTTGAAGGAGCACTGAAACATCTCGTTGAGGTAGGTCTTAACGGAATATTGTCAGAGTATGAGATAGCATCAATCACCGAGACTCAGATTATGGATGTGTTCAAATACGAAGCACCTGAAGAGAAAGCAAATCATGATTAATATCGCTGGCAATATCAAAAAGATACGCGAAGCTATCCCATCTTCGGTGAAACTAATTTGTGTGTCTAAATTTCATCCAAATGAGGCAATCATGGAGGCTTATTCTGCCGGTGAAAGATGTTTCGGTGAAAACCGCCCGCAGGAAATGCTCGAAAAAGCACAGAGCCTGCCAGATGATATTCAGTGGCATTTCATTGGAAACCTGCAGACAAACAAGGTCAAAATGGTAGTTCCTCACGCTGTGATGATACAGAGCATGTCGAACGAGCGGCTTGTTGACGAAATTGAAAAATGTGCCTCGAGACTCGGCAAGATTCAAGATGTCCTGATAGAATTGCATGTTGCTCAGGAAGAGACTAAACAGGGATTTTCACCAGACGAGGCAATAAACTTGTTCTCAAGAGAATATATAGATGCGCACCCTCATATCAGAATATGCGGAGTGATGGGAATGGCATCAAATACCGACAATATGGAAATTGTCAAGAACGATTTCTTGAAAATACGACAAACGTTCAACTCATTGAAAAACGGAGTATTCACAAACGATGAACACTTTAAAGAGATATCAATGGGAATGTCTGGCGACTATCCGTTGGGAATCGAGTCTGGAAGTACAATTGTAAGAGTAGGAAGCGCAATCTTCGGGGCAAGACAATATTGAGAATTGCATACAATATAAATATTAAAAAAAGATACAAACAATGGACAAACATTTATTTTTGGGCGATGAAGCCATCGCACAGGCTGCGATAGATGCAGGCCTTTCAGGTGTTTATGCTTATCCAGGAACACCATCGACAGAGATTACCGAATTCATCCAGGATTCGAAACTGGCACGTGAACTCGGCATTCGCAGCGAGTGGTGCGCCAACGAGAAGACAGCCATGGAAGCTGCTCTCGGCATGAGTTATGCAGGCAAACGTGCAATGTTCTGCTGCAAGCATGTAGGAGTCAACGTGGCAGCCGACTGCTTTGTAAACTCGGCAGTTACTGGTGTTAATGGCGGTTTGGTATATATTGCTGCTGACGACCCTTCAATGCACTCTTCACAGAACGAACAGGACTCTCGCTTCTATGCTGATTTTGCTTTCATTCCAGCAATGGAACCAGCATCGCAGCAGGAGGCTTACGACATGATTCACTATGCATTCGACCTTTCCGAAAAATACAAAGAGCCCGTAATGATGCGTATCACGACACGTATGGCACATTCGCGTGCAGGCGTTGAGCGTAAGGCTGAAGTTCGCAAACAGAATCCACTTACATTGCCAGCCGACAAGAAACAGTACATCCTCTTGCCAGCAATAGCACGTCGTCAATACGCAAAACTGCTTGAGAAACAACCTGATTTCGTAAAAGAGTCAGAAACAGCAGGATGGAACAAGTATTTCGAAGGCACCAACAAGAAACTCGGTATCATCGCTTGCGGTATAGCATACAACTACTTGATGGAGAACTATCCAGACCGCAAATGCCCATACCCTATCGTAAAGGTTCAGCAGTATCCATTGCCAACCGCAATGATTGAACGCCTTTACAACGAGTGCGACGAGATTCTCGTGCTCGAAGAGGGACAACCACTCTACGAGCAGAAGATTCGCGGATTCATGAACAATGGAAAACGCATCCACGGCCGTCTGGACGGCAGTCTGCCACGTATGGGCGAGTTGTCGCCAAACGCAGTAGGCAAGGCTTTAGGACTCAACATAGAAGAAGGATTGGAGATTCCGGCACTCGTTGCTGCTCGTCCTCCAAAATTGTGCGATGGATGTCCTCACGTTGATTCATATACAGCACTTAACGAGGCTATGAAGTCATTCCCTGGTGGACGCGTATTCTCAGATATCGGCTGCTATACACTCGGTGCTCTTCCTCCATTCGAGGCTATCTACTCTACCGTAGATATGGGAGCATCAATCACAATGGCAAAAGGTGCTTCCGAAGCTACCCTTCTCCCATCAGTTGCAGTCATTGGCGATTCTACATTCACTCACTCAGGTATGACTGGTCTGCTCGATTGCTGTGTTGACAATGCAAACATCACAGTTATCATCCTCGACAACGAGATTACAGGTATGACCGGTTCGCAGAAATCATCTGCTACTGGACGTATCGAGAGCATCTGTACAGGACTCGGTGTCGCACCAGAGCATATCCGTGTAATCAAACCATTGAAGCAGAACTTCGAGGAGAACGTCAAAGTCCTCAAGGAAGAAATCGGATACAAAGGTGTTTCAGTAGTCATTCCACGTCGCGAGTGCATCGTTGCAATGAACAAGCGTCTGAAAGCAGAGCGTGCAGCAAAAGAAAAAGCCGCTAAGCAGAATTAATTTAATAATCAATAAAGTAACAAAGATATGAAAATAGATATTATACTTTGCGGTGTCGGCGGTATGGGTGCGCTTTCTTCCGCAGCAATCATTTCCAAAGCAGCTCTTGATATGGGTTGGTACATGAAACAGGCAGAGACTCACGGTATGAGCCAGCGTGGTGGCGATGTTCAGTCACACCTCCGTCTGAGCGACCAGCCAATAGCATCTGACCTCATCCCTGCAGGTCAGTGCGACTTGATTCTCTCCGTAGAACCAATGGAGGCACTCAGATACCTTCCATTCCTCAACAAGAAGACTGGATGGGTCATCACCAATTCGAATGCGTTCGTAAACATTCCTAACTACCCTGACCTCGAGGCTGTAAAGGCAGAAATTGCCAAATTGCCAAACAAGATTATCTTCGATGCAGATGCTGTTGCAAAAGAGGCAAACAACCCTAAGGGAACAAATATGGTTGTGCTCGGTGCAGCTTCCAAATACCTTGGAATCGACATCGAGAAACTCGAAGATGCAGTACGCAGCAACTTCGGCAAGAAAGGTGAGAGCGTCGTGAACGCCAATATCAACGCCCTTCGTGCAGGTCGTGCAATCGCTGACAAATAATCAGCAATACTGATATATTTCAATAAAAACTGTCTGGCATTTCTTCGTGTCAGACAGTTTTTTTATTAATCATTTGGAAAATTGGAATAAAAGGCGTACCTTTGCACGATGAAAACAGTTGACTGCTAATGCTAATCGAGGAATACAAAGGATATCTCACACTTGAACAGGGTTTGTCAGGCAATTCACGCAACGCCTACGAACACGACGTCACCATGTTGCTTGATTATTTAGATACCATCGGTGTAGATTGCAGGTCGGTTGACTTGACTACCCTATCCAATTTCGTGATGGAACTTGGGAAAATGGGACTTTCTGCACGTTCGCAGGCGAGGATAGTATCAGGAGTCAGGTCGTTCTATCGCTTCATGCTCTACAGTGAAAAGATGGAATACGATCCAGCCGAACGACTGATGGTACCAAAGGCAGGACGGCATTTGCCAGAAGTACTCACACTGGACGAGATCGAGTCAATGATTGCGACTTTAGAAGAGAACACAGTAGGCAGCATCGAAATGATAGTCCGTCGCAACAGAGCAATAATCGAAGTAATGTATGGGTCAGGATTACGCGTCTCGGAACTTGTAAACCTACGGTTCAGCGACATACGTCGCAACGAGGAGTTCATGATAATACAAGGGAAAGGCGGCAAGCAGCGAATGGTTCCTATATCAGAAATAGCATTGACTAAGATTGACGAATATGCAAAGCTTCGCGGAGAATTCGGCATAAAGCGAGGCGAAGAGGACATTGTTTTCCTCAACCAACGAGGAGCAAGGCTGACGCGCACAATGATACTTATTATGGTGAAAGACCTTGCAAAGCGTGCAGGCATAAAAAAGACCATTTCGCCACACACATTCCGCCATTCCTTTGCCACCTCCATGCTCGAAGGAGGAGCCAATCTCAGGGTCATACAGATGCTTTTAGGTCACGAAAGCATCGAAACTACCGAGATTTACACCCATATCGACAACCAGCGACTTCGCGAGGAAATCCTGAATTTCCATCCAAGGAATCAGAAATAGAAATTATTTCTTTGTCAGTTCAAAAAAAACATATAACTTTGCGAAATCATACATCCATTTAATTGTATTATGTTAAACTGCAAGTTTACAGATACATATAATAAATTCATACTCATATTCTGTCTGACGATATTCCAGATATTCCAGATGACGGCTGAGGCGTTCACACTTGCACTGACTGGTGACATAATGATGGGAACTACCTATTCCGAGCCACAGTTGCCATCGAACGACGGAAGGCTTCTCTTCTGGTACGTGTCCCCCACCCTGCAGTCAGCCGACTTCGCCATGGGCAACCTCGAAGGAACACTGTGCGATACTGACCCAACACCACGCCATTGCCATGATTCCACAACCTGCTACATATTCAAGACCCCTCAGCAATATGCTCTGAACCTTATGTATGCAGGTTTTGATGCGGTAAGCATTGCCAACAACCATATAAATGACTTTGGAAACGAGGGACGCGATTCAACAGTATCGGCACTGAAAAAAGCAAAAATCGCATACGCAGGATTGAAGAAAAGGTGCGAGACAGCCATTATAGTACGCAATGGGAAACGAATAGGCATCTGCTGTTTCTCGCCAAATGCTGTCACTGTTGATTTACGCGACATCATCTATGCCACCACTTTGGTGCGTTCCTTGCATGAGAAATGCGAATACGTGATTGTATCATTCCATGGTGGTGCCGAAGGAAAAGATTGTCTCCACATCACCCGCGAAGATGAATACTGTTTCGGTGAATTGCGTGGCAATGTCTATCAGTTTGCCCATGCCTGTATAGATGCAGGGGCAGACCTTATCTTCGGTCATGGTCCGCACGTGCCTCGCGGACTGGAACTATACAAAGGTCATCTCATAGCCTACAGTCTTGGCAATTTCTGTACCCCGTACGGCATTGGCATTCGTGGAGTGAACGGCTATGCACCTCTGCTGTTTGTCGAAATCGATGATAATGGAATGTTTGTCAAGGGCAGAATTGAATCATACATCCAACGGAAAGGAGCAGGTCCTGTTAAAGATCCTAAAGACCAGGCTGCACAACTGATGAAAAAACTCAGCGCTGAAGATTTCCCTGACAATGAATTGTTTTTCGATGGGAATACAATTATAAGGCAACACTGACATTATATCAACTAATTTATAATATAATATGAAAGCTTCTGATTATCGCGCAGCCGCTCGCCAGACATTAAGCGGCAACTGGAAACCTGCTGTCGTAGCAGGCATTGTATTTCTTGTGATTGAAACATGGCTGTCGTGCATTACTTCCATTCTCACGAAATCCGACCCTCATGGTTTTTCATGGCTCAACAGCATAAATTCCATCTACTCTATCCTTTTCGTACTACCTTTCGGATTCGCATTTATCCTTGCATTTTACAATTTCGCACAGGATAGTTCCGACAACCGTCTCACAAGCAACGTATTCACATTGTTTGCAGCAAACTACCGCAAAGGACTTGTCAGCATGTTGCTCTTGGCATTGATTGTCACACTTATCAGCATCATTCCTATGATTGCAGCTGCAGTCATTGCCGTCATTCCTTTCGCCTCTGAAATCAGTGAATTCAGGTACATTATCGAGGATGGCAACATCAATCCTTCAGATTTCGATTCAATGATTGCATTCGTCAAGTTCATGCTCGTCTTGTTTCCTCTGATATTTATTGCCAGCATTCCTGCATTGGTATATGCCTACCGTGTCACGCTCTTTCCTATCTTACTTGTCGAGAATCCTGAGATGGGCATTCGCGAATCATTCAAGCGTAGCGCAGAAATCATGCGTGGTCACAAATGGCAAATCTTCTGCCTTGACTTCTCATTCATTGGATGGTTCATCCTCAGTATCCTCTCATGCGGTATAGGCCTTCTCTGGGTCATCCCTTACCAACAGACAGCACATTCGCATTTCTATCACGAAATGCTCAAAAGTAATGATGAATGATCTGCCATTTTGACCAATAAAAATCCGCCAAATTGACCAAAAGATTTTCGCCATTTTGACCAATGAAAATCCGCCAAATTGACCAAAAGATTTTCGCCATTTTGACCAAAA